>CBFDAD010000020.1:0-12600 GCA_965602705.1 uncultured bacterium | reverse complement strand
AATCCTCGGCGTTGACAATCATATCTTGCGCCACATCCACCAGGCGCCGCGTCAAGTAACCCGCGTCAGCGGTGCGCAGAGCCGTGTCCGCCAGACCCTTGCGCGCTCCGTGCGTCGAGATAAAGTACTCCAGGGCCGTCAATCCTTCGCGGAAGTTGGCCCGGACGGGATGGTCAATAATGCGCCCGGCTGGGTCGGCGACCATACCCTTCATGCCAGCCATCTGCGACACCGGCAAGAAACCGCCCTTGGTAGCGCCCGAGCTAGCCATCACGCTGATGGGGCCGATTGGATCAAGGGCACGCGACACGGAATCAGCTACTTGGTCACGGGCTCGGGTCCACAACTCAATGGTCTTGGTGTACTGTTCTTCCTCGGTCAGCAGACCACGCCGATACTGCCGCTCTATCTCTGCCACTCTTTCTGCCGCTTCATCCAAGATCCGGTACTTTTCCTCAGGGATCGTGAGGTCAGAGACGGCAATGGTAATGCCAGAACGAGTAGCATATTTGAAACCTATATTCTTGATGGCATCCACAAATTCGGTCGTCGCCTCAGAGCCCAGCTTCTGATAACAACGGGCCACCAGCTTTTGCACTTCGCCCTTGTCCAGCACCTTATTGACGAAACGCAACTCTGGGGGGACAACCTGGTTAAACAATACACGCCCTACCGTCGTATCGATCATGCGCAACTGAGGCTGTTCATCACTGATAACGCCCGGTTCAGAAACACCATGGTCAGTGGTGCGCACACGGATGTGATCGTGCACCCGCACCAGGTCCAGGTCATAAGCCATAGCCACTTCATCCATATCGGCGTAGACCCTGATTGGCTTGTCTTCATCCCCCAGCGGCGACTCTATCATCGTCAGGTAGTAAACGCCCAGCACCATGTCTTTGGACGGACCAACGATAGGCGCGCCATCGGCGGGCTTGAGCAGGTTCTTGGTCGCCAGCATAAGCTTGCGGGCCTCGTCCACGGCACGATGAGATAATGGCACGTGAACCGCCATCTGGTCGCCGTCAAAGTCGGCGTTAAAAGCAGCACAGACTAGAGGGTGAATCTGAATCGCTTTTCCCTCGACCAACACCGGTTCAAAGGCCTGAATGCCTAACCGGTGCAATGTCGGGGCGCGGTTGAGCAAAACCGGGCGGTCCTGAATAACCTCTTCCAGCACCTCCCACACCTCGGGCCGCTCTCGTTCGATGATACGCTTGGCCCCTTTGACATTGCTGGCAAAATTGTACTCAACCAGTTTAGAAATCACGAAAGGACGGTAAAGCTCCAAAGCCATCGTCTTGGGCAGACCGCACTGGTGCAATTTCAATTTAGGCCCAATCACGATGACCGAACGTCCCGAATAGTCCACCCGCTTACCCAACAGGTTGCGGCGGAAGCGGCCTTTTTTGCCTTTGAGCATATCCGACAGAGATTTGAGCTCGCGCCGGCCTCGACGCGACAGAGCTTTGCCGCGCTGGCTGTTATCGATCAACGAGTCTACCGCTTCCTGCAACATGCGCTTCTCATTGCGCACAATGACGTCAGGCGCGCCCAATTCTAGCAAGCGCTTGAGACGGTTATTGCGGTTGATCACCCGCCGATAAAGATCGTTCAGGTCGCTGGTGGCGAAACGACCGCCGTCCAGTTGAACCATCGGCCGCAAATCAGGCGGGATCACAGGTAGCACAGTGAGAATCATCCACTCAGGCCGGTTCCCGCTCTTGCGCAACGATTCAACCACTCGCAGCCGCTTGGTTGCCTTTTTCCTGCGCTGCTTGGAGCGCGTGTGGCGCACTTCGTTCCACAACTCCTCGGCCAGCTGATCCAGGTTCATATCGCACAAGACATCGTAGAATGCCTCAGCACCCATCCCTGCTCGAAAGACCTGCCCCCAACGGCTCCTCAGCTCACGATAGCGCGGTTCGTTCAAGAACTGCATCTGAGCCAGACCTAATAACTCATCCCGTTCCTGTTCAAGGCGCACGTCTAGAGCTTCAATGTCCTGTGCCAGCTTGGTCTCAATCCGCTCGATTTCGTTAGCCGCACCAGAGCGCCAGTCTTCAAGGGCACTTTCATATTCGGCACGGGCCTGCTCCTGTTCCGCGTGGACATCGGTCAAGGCATCGTCCAGGTGTTCTTCTACGATCTTTTTCAGCACACCCAGGTGCTCGCGCCCAATTGTCTCTCCTTGCGCAGCAACTGCCTTCTCTGACGGCTCAAAGACTAACGGCGCTTGCGCCACTTTGCCCTGCAGGTCTTCAACTCTGCCCTGCAGTCGCTGCGCCGCTTTCATAATCGATTCGGTAACGCCAGAACGCTGCTCTTCAAAGCGCACGTCAATTTGCGACAACGCCGCTTCTAGTTTGGCTACCTCTTCATCCAACTTGGCCTGGATAGCGGCGCTGCCTTCCTTTGCAGTCGCCTCCAACTGTTCCCGCCGCAGCGCAAACTCCTCATCAAGCCGTTTGAGCGCCCTTTGTCGTGCCTCTTCGTCCACGCTGGTGGTCACGTATTGGGCAAAGTAGAGCACACGATCGAGATTGCGGCGAGAGATGTCCAGGAGAACACCCAGGTAACTGGGCACGCGCCGTGTATACCACACGTGCGCCACAGGCGCTGCCAGCTCGATGTGCCCCATGCGCTCACGCCGCACAGAGGCACGGGTGATCTCTACACCACATTTGTCACAGATAATGCCACGGTAACGAACGTTCTTGTACTTCCCACAATAGCACTGCCAATCCTTGGTCGGCCCAAAGATCGCCTCGCAGAAAAGTCCGTCTTTCTCCGGACGCAGACGCCGGTAGTTAATCGTCTCCGGTTTTGTCACCTCGCCGTATGACCAAGACCGAATCTGCTCCGGCGACGCTAGACTGATTCTAAAAGCATCAAAATCCTTGGCATCCACGCTCTTCCTCCTGAACCCTCGACCCGTCACGAATTAAAAGTAGTACCTGTACCCCGCCATCTGAATTTTGGACACGCAGAAAGAAGCGCAGAAGAATCTTTCTTCGCGCTTCTCTGATGCGTACGTCATTTGCTCATCATGCAAAAGATATTATACCCGTTTTACGAATTTAGTCAAGCTGTTGATAAAATTTACCAAGCTCATTTGGGTCAGCTTGCAGAACCACAATCTCCGTCATCTGTCGTGGTTTCCACCTCCCGATCCCGTTGACCAAAAAGTTGCGCCGCACGTCTCCGCGCCCGCTCAATGGCTCGCCTAACGGCGCTTCGCTGCGCCTCCTCGCGCTTTCGCGCGCGCTCCGCAGCCCGTTGTGCGGCGGACATCAACTGGACACCACTTCCCGTAACCTGTTTAGCGGTCTCCAGGCCAGCTGACTGGCTTTCGTGCGCCTGCCCCTCAGACCCAGCCTGGGCCCCCTCACTTCTTTCTTCTTCCAGTTGAGTCACAGCCTCATCATCTCCAGACACCGCGCGCCTCCTGTCCTCGTCAAGCCGTGATCATCCCTCACCTACCAGAGACCGCAGAAAAGTCTCCATAAACTCGCTCAGGTGTCCATCCAACACGCTTGCCGGATTGCTAGACTCGTAATTTGTCCGATGATCTTTGACCATTTGGTAGGGATGAAGCACATAAGAACGTATTTGGTTACCCCAACCGGCGTCCACGTGGTCACCCTTGAGTTGCGTCAGCTCTTCCTGTTGCTTTCTCTCCTCCAGTTCGTAGAGCCGGGCACGCAGAATCTTGAGTGCCACCTCCCGATTCTGCGTCAAAGAGCGCTCATTTTGACAACTGACCACAATGCCGGTCGGCCCATGGGTGATGCGCACAGCCGTGTCGTTCTTTTGCACGTGTTGTCCACCGGCCCCAGATGCACGAAAAGTGTCAATCTGCAAATCGTTGGGATCAATGGTCACTTCTATAGCGTCGGCGATGTCGGGCCACACTTCGACCAGGGCAAAAGAAGTGTGCCGTCGCCGGGCCGCATCAAAAGGCGAAAGGCGAACCAGACGGTGAACGCCGCGCTCCGTGCGCAAGTAACCATAGGCCCACGGTCCACTCACGCTCACCATCGCCCGCTTTAAACCGGCCTCCTCACCATCCAGGCTGTCCAAAATGTGGGCCTGATATCCTTGGGCCTCGGCCCAACGCAGGTACATGCGCAGCAACATCGCTGTCCAGTCCTGGGCATCGGTGCCGCCAGCGCCGGCGTGGATGGCCAAGATGGCGTCTGAACGGTCGTGCGAGCCGGAAAAGGACAGATGAAACTCTCGCTTGCCCAGCTCTTTCCTAAGAACTGTTACCTCATCGGCGACCTCAGCAATCATGGTTTCGTCCTGATCCTCGGCCGCCAGTTCCAACAGTACAATAGCATCCGCCACGCGCTGGCCCAAACCCGTCCAAACGTCCACCTCGTTCCGCAGGTCAGCCAGATTCTGCATCTTTGTTTGGGCCAACTCGGGATTATCCCAGAAATTGGGGGCGCTGGCTTCCTTTTCTAGTTCTTCAAGGCGCGCCTCTTTGCCAGCAATGTCAAAGACGCCCCCTTAGATGGTCGATCTTGGACTGAGCTTCCTCCAGATAGGTCTGTATTTCTTCCAATGGATACTCCTTCACCGAACGGTCGGTCTCTGCTACTCAAGTAAAAAGTCCATCAATAAACTGGTCAGGATCAAACTCGGCCAGGTCCTGTATTCTCTCGCCCGTGCCCACAAAGCGCACCGGTAGATCCAAAGCTTGCCGGATCGCGAAAACCATCCCACCCTTGGCCGACCCGTCAAGCTTGGCCAAAACTACCCCGGTGACATTGACGGCCTCTTGAAAATGTTTGGCTTGTGACAAGGCGTTCTGACCGGTGCTGGCATCGAGCACGAGCAAAGTCTCGTGAGGCGCGGCGTGGACATTCTTTTGCGCCACGCCATAGATCTTTTTCAACTCTGCCATCAGATTGTACTGAGTGTGCAAGCGCCCGGCGGTGTCCACGATGAGCGTATCTACATTACGCGCCCGCGACGACTGAATCGCATCATAAAGCACCGCACCGGGGTCGCCCCCGGGATGTCCGGCGATGACAGGCACGCCGGCTCGCTCACCCCACACCTGTAACTGATCAATGGCGGCGGCGCGAAAGGTGTCGCCCGCCACTAACATCACCTTGCGCCCTCGCTGGCGATAGTAATGCGCCAGCTTGCCGATGCTGGTCGTCTTACCCGACCCGTTAACCCCCACAATCAGCACCACGGTCAGCAGCCGCGGATCGTCGATTCGCAGCGGAACGGGGGTGTCAAACAACGCACGCAACTCACCCCATAGTGTTTCCTGCAAAGTGTTAGAACGGACAATGCCCTCTTGCCGCACCCGCTCGCGCATGCGCTCCACTACGCCCAGGGTGGTCTCCACACCCACATCGGCCTGTATCAGCAGAGCTTCCAGGTCGTCCCAAGTTTCATCGTCGATGTCAGTAGCCCCCAACAATCCAGCGATCTGTCCAAAGACCGATCGCCGCGTGCGGGCCAGACTCTCACGAATGCTGGCCAACAAATTCCTCCTATGTCAATGTGGCGCAAATTATACACCAATCGGCCTGGGATGACAAAGAGTTGAGCCAGAACGAGAACTATGTTAAAATGATGTCACTACATCAACTATCACATAATCGCTGTACTCGAAAAACCGCAAATGGATAGAATAGACCAAGCACAAACTGAACTCGGCATCACATTCAATGATCAGTCGTTGCTGCTGCGTGCCCTCACCCATCGCTCTTATCTGAATGAGAACCCCCTTACCGTTTTGGAAGACAACCAACGTCTGGAATTCCTGGGGGACGCCGTGTTGGATTTCGTCGCCGCGGCCTGGCTCTACCAGCATTTTCCCGAGTTCCAGGAAGGTCGACTGACCAGTCTGCGAGCCGCACTGGTGTGCACACCCACTTTGGCCAGGTTCGCGCGACAGATTCGATTGAACGCGCACCTTCTTCTAGGCAAAGGAGAAGAAGAAAGCGGTGGTCGTGAACGAGAAGCCAATCTGTGCGACACTTTTGAAGCGTTGGTAGGCGCGCTGTACATGGACAGCGGTCTGCCGGCCGTCGAGAGGCTGATTTACCCCTTGCTAGACGCAGAAACCGAGCACGTTTTATCCGACAATCTTGACCGCGATCCCAAAAGCCACTTCCAGGAGTGGAGCCAGGCGGAGCGAGGTGTCACGCCTCACTATCGCACGATGCGTGCCACTGGACCCGACCACGCCCGCACCTTTACCGTGGCAGTCTATGTCGGCGACGAGATGTACGGAAAAGGCCAGGGGAGCAGTAAACAAGCGGCAGCCCGCGCTGCAGCGGAGAGCGCTTTGGAATACATTCGACGCAGAGAAGGGGCGCTATAGACCCAGGGGTTTGCTATTGGCGAGGTTGGCGTGCCAGCCGGGCCAAGAAATCTTCCGCCTCGGCGGCAGAACGAGGTGCTGGTAGCCCCGCTTTGACCGCAACGGCGGTAGCGATGCGTTGTGCCAGTTCATCTCTATTGCGCAGTTCCTGGCGACGCCTCAAAAAGTCCGTTATCAACCGATAGTCGCTCTCGCTCAGGCGTACGGCGGGCGCGTCAAGAGAAGGCGCACCCGTTTCCAGCATCTGCTGCTTCACGCTCTCCAGGGTGACACCGCGCTGATCCTTGACCACCAGCGTGCCGGCCGCATAGTCTCCCAACCGGCGCGCCTGCGCATTACAGAACATGGTCACCAGGCCAACGGCATAATACGCGGGCAAAAAGTCAATGATACGCACCAGATTGCGGATCAACGAATCAAGCAGAGTGATGGGCATGCCGTCGGTCCTGATGACTCTCAAGCCAACCCAGCGTTTGCCCGGCGACTGTCCATTCCAGACCAGCTCAAAGAAAATATAGTAACCCCAGGTCAGGGCAAAGACAAACAAAACACCCAGAGCCACCATCCAACCGCCCAGCACTGATCTGTCTAGGAGGTCTGTCATGGCTCCCCAACCAAACAAAGAAGCCACCAGCAAGACGACGATGATAACGGTATCTACCAACGCCGCCAGAAAGCGTGAGCCAATGCCAGCCACTTGATAGCCAAACACCACGGCCTCAGGCGTACCGACTTCCAATCGTTCTTCCAAGATTCCACTCCGCAATGGATCAACTCAAGACCGCAGGATTCAGGGATACGAGTGATGCAGATTGACGAATTTTTCGCGAGTCGCCAAACAGACTGGGAGCGGCTCTCCAGCCTGCTCGACCGTAGCCGGGGCGGACTGCGACGGCTGTCGGCGGCAGAACTGGAGGAGTTGAGCGTCCTCTATCGCGCTGCCACGTCGGACCTGGCGCTGGCTCAACGCGATTTTCAACATCACCAGGTGACCGCTTACCTCAACCAACTGGTCGGTCGCGCCCACGCGCTCATTTACAGCGATAAACCAGCAAGTTGGCGACGCATTGTACGTTTTTGGGGGATCACCTTCCCCCGTCTCTACCGTCAAACACTCCCTTTTACGTTGAGCGCCTGCGGGCTGTTCACCCTACCGGGGGTGGTCGCAGGACTGCTGACAATCCGTTCAAAGACAGCCGCTGAGTGGTTGGGCTTGGGTGACGTCCTGTCGTACCTTGAGGGCGGTTCTCTGTGGACCGATATCCCTATTACCCAACGTCCCTATGCCTCAACCTTCATCATGACTAACAACATACAAGTCGGTTTCCTGGCCTTCGCCGGTGGCGTACTGTTGGGCTTGCTTACGGTCTACGTCATGATCGTCAACGGTCTGAACTTGGGGGGCGTCCTTGGCCTGTGCACTCACTTTGGCTTAGCAGACGAGTTGTTAGCCTTTATCGCCGGCCACGGCGTGATTGAACTGAGCGTCATCTTTGTCGCCGGAGGCGCTGGACTGCAACTAGGCTGGGCCCTGCTGCGACCTGGCCCCTATCGCCGCCGTGACGCCGTCGTACACGCTGGACGCACAGCCGCGCGACTCATCGTCGGTTGCATCCCCCTGCTCATCGTGGCCGGACTGATTGAGGGCTTTATCTCCCCATCAGATTTGCCCGCGGCAGTCAAAATCGGCGTTGGGCTTGCCACTGGCTTATTGCTCTACGTTTATTGGCTGGCAGCGGGGCAAAAAAACCACACCGAAGCGCTCACTGCAAACTCTTCATAGACGCCAGACCACCGTTGGTCACAAAGGACCTAAACACCTCCACAGAGGGAAGAATTCGGGAAGACAGCAATTTAACGACCCAATTCTCCGCCATAGGTGAAATAGTCAAAACCTGCACGCCTGCGTGGTGGGCTTGCCACATCTCTATGGCTGTGCCCATACTGGCCTCGGGCACGTACGCCACCAACAGGTCAACCTGACTGGCCAAAGCAATCATGCCCATGAACGTCTCGCGCGCCAGCTCGGTGCCATATACCTCGCTATCCGGATGGAGCACCCAGGGGTCAACAATCTCTACGTCCTCCAGATTCTCTCGCAAGATCCGTGCGATCTCCCGGCGGTAACCTTGATCGTTCACTCTGTTGTCAGACCGCGAGCCCTGCATCACACCTGCGATAAAGACACGCATACCAACTCCTCCCTCCCGACAAAAAAAAGACCGCGTCCCAAATAACGAGTGCGGTCTGATTCAGGCTTTAGGTTGGCCACCTGCACCCCTGGCCCTGCCCACCAATGCCAGTGAAGTCACTGAGATGACCTCTGGCAGGCCAGCTTTCAATCATCGACAAAAGGGCGCAAGCCTTTGAAAACTCGAGGACCGGACAAGGTTCTCAAAATCACCGCCGGGTCACGCTTGATGCGCGTACCCAATTCAACCGGTGTGAGCGGTTTATTGTTGTTGGCCAGAAAAATGCGAAAGATGGCATCCAACAACGGCGTGTGCGACTCGATATAACCAGCCTGCAGACTGCAATGGATGCGTAAGACATGCTGCAGCCCGTCAACCCGCGTCACCTCGGCTGTGTCTTCATCAATCCAATCTATTTTTTCAGTATCCAGGTGTTCTTCAAAGACCGCCCTATGCTCGGGGCACAAGTGACTGCGCAAATAGACCCGCAGCTCACGGTCCTCTCGGTTCCACCATTTATAGTCAATGTGAAACGGCGTATCTATCGTGGGCTTGATCAGCCGGCTCGGTTTGAATTTTGGGGGTGCCTGTGCCATAGTAAACTACTTTTTGGTGAAAAGCCAATAATTGTCGCCAACCGGCAAAAAAGCCATATCTTGCATCAGCACAGCAAAAATGGGTCCAGGCGGCAGGCGTCTAATCACGTTCATAGCCGAGTAAAGCGTCTTGGCATGCACTGTTCCTTGCGGGTTCAACTTGGCCAATTCCGGAAAGACCTCGTACATGATTTGCGTAACAGGATATCCTTTTTCATCGGTCTTTATCCAGATCTGGTCAGTAGCCACCTCATCATCGACAGCCACAATCATCAACTCGTCGTATTCACAACCAATTAACTGCCTGCGCATCTCAAAAGCCAGACGGCCTCCCCTGGTCACCGCCAACCTTACCCACTCCCGCACCGACCTTCGTCGTCGATAATCTATCTCCACTATCCCTGGCTCTGAGCCTCGTTTCAACTGAATGTAAGCACCTGCCGGCAGACTATTGTCCTTATACCATTTATCCAGGCCAAACACGTAGCGCTGCTCAGACACCACCCAGCCAGGCCAGGTATCGCCCGTCGTACTATCCTTGAAGAGAAAGCGAATGCGCTGCGTGTGACCAGTGGGGAAAAAGGTCTTGAGCCGAGGGCTCAAGGGTAGCGTGCCCACGCGCCGATGGGGGAAAGTCAAGACCAAAGTCGCTTGATCGATCTCCTCCACAGGCTCATAGGAGACCTGCGACCATTCGTCTTCCAGCTCCCGCCCGAGCATCACCAGTGAGGCATCCAGAGCGCTGGGATCGTAAGAAACGGAAGCGGGTTGCAACCGACGCGGCGGAAAAAGAACCTCAGCTGGCTCGCGCGCCCTCAAGAACCAAAGTATCTCACCTGCCGGGCCGACTTCATCAAAGCGCTCGTCTTGATAAAGGGCATAGTTGAGAGAAAAGAGTCGCAGTTCCTCACCCACTTCTGCCGGCAAATCCAGGTCTTTGAGGAAAGCCTGTGTTGGTATCGGTTTGCCATCCGCCATTTCCAGCACAGCCTCGGCCAAATTCAGGTGGCCGATGTTAATCTCGATCAATAGCTCTTTGAGGAACCAGTGCCCGGCGAGCCCGGCAAACTCGTCGCTTTGCTCCATATAGGCCCCCAGCACCTCACGTACCGGGGCACCGTGAAGATCATACAATTCTTCCGGCGACAGTAACCCATCGTCGGCAGCCAGGCCCTCCTCATAATTGAGCCGATGAGGCGCTTTTAGATCAATCGCAAACTCACGCCCAGCGTCCTGACCCTCGAAGCGCACGCTGGCGACACGGAAATCGCCGTACTCTGGATTGCGACCTGGTCGTACAGCAACGACCTCGCCGACGGCATAGCCCAGCACCGGAAAGACAAGATTCTGTCCCACCTCGTAGCTGTTGCGTGGTTGGAACAAAACGCCTTTGGCTAACTCTCGCTTGATGAGCTCTTCCTCTTGCCGGCATCGGTATTGCACCACAGCCAATGTAAGTCGCTCCAGTGTGCATGGCTGCTCAGTCTCGATCAAGAGCGTCGCGATGTATTCCAAGTCCGCTTCAGAGACTTGATAATTGTGCCAATAAGTCGGGGTTTGAGTCTCGCGTCGAATCACCGCGAGGGCCTCCTGACTCGAATATATCGAGGTTCGTAATTATCGTTTACTAACACGGCTTGTGATTATACCAGCATCGATTGCATTTGGCAAATAGCGGAAATGGAACCCGGTTAAAACAAGGCATTTGTCAAATCAGCGACGATACGGTCCACAGCCGTCGCCGTCAACAACGCCACCGCCAGGACGACGCCCGCCATCAGAGCAGCGACAGCCCGGTTACCGTCGGCCAACGCGGCCCACTCATCGAGATCAGTTGTCAACCGCGTGAACAGCCAGACTGCAAACCCTATCGCCACGACCGCCAGCGCCAGGGCGATAAGCAGTCCAACAGCGTTGATCAAAAGCTCATAAAAGGGCCGCGACCGCCCCAAATCGGCCGCGATTAGTGGGTCCTGTAAAGCGGGCCTCACGATGACGCCTACAGCCACGACGATCGCCCCCATCACGATCCCCACGGCGAGATTGCCGTCACGCAATTCCGCCCACTCGTCAATGTCCCGCGTGGACCGTTCAAAGAGCCACACGCCCAAAAAAGTGATCAACCCGGCGACCACAACAGTCAATGCCAGGCCAACCCCGCTGCTGAAAACCGTTTCCATCTGTCACATCCTTTCCCACGACTCTGCTAAAAAACGCACGATCTTTTTTCGAGCCTTCTCACACTTGGCGTACCAGTTCATGGAAATGGCTGCTCCGTCCACTGCAAAGCGCTGACATTCGTGCCATTGACCCAGAAATCCCAGTGCAGATGCGCGCCTGTTGAGAGACCCGTATCGCCCACCAGCGCGATCTGGTCGCCTGGCATCACCCGCTGCCCAACCTCCACGTCTGTCTGCGACAAATGCCAATAGCCACTATAGACCCCCCATCCATGGTCGATCACCAATGCGCCACCGCGCACAAACAGTGGCTCGGCCAAAACGACGACGCCAGCCGCTGGCGCGTAGACCGGCGTGCCGACGTCGCCGTTAAAATCGGTGCCCTCGTGATAGCCGTAGGACTGATAACTGGGGCTCTTGTACAGACGCCGCGTGCCGAAGAATGCGGTTATCTCTGTGTCTATCGGCCGCAAAAACAAACCATCCCAGTACCGCTCTGGATTGAATACGGTCTTCAACTCCCCCAACCGCGCTCGCTCGATGGCCAGGGCTTCGGGATCAAGCAGCGCGTCCCGCTCGGCTGACAGAATAATCTCTTCGTAACCATAATCACCATCTACGACCTCGATCGACTTGCTCAGATATACCTCGTCGCCGGCGGCGTCGGTGGCCAGCACAGCCAGCGTGTACACGCCCGGCTCGGTCGTCCAAGCGTGAACACCAAAGAGGGCCAAGTGCGTTTCTCCTTCAATGGCAAAGTTCAGCACCTGGTCCTCAAAAACCCCCTGTACCTCGGTCTCTGGGGCCAGGTCGACCTTGACCCGCACGGTGTGACCCTGCAGCACTGGCGTCGGCCCTACTTCCAACGCTACGAATGGTAAAGGCAAGGTCGCCGTCGTCACCTCGGTAGGAACCCATATGCGCTGACCGGACAAAAGCACGCCTGGGCTGCTCAGGCCATTGGCCGCCAGGAATTCCCACCGCGGCAAACCATAACGCAGGGCCAGTCCCAGCGCCGTCTCGCCTTCGGCGACCGGGTGAACGCGTCCCATTTCCCGGTTCGGCACGTACAACTGTTGTCCGGCAGCCAGACCGGCTGGGTTCACCACACCGTTCAACTCGGCGAGCGTCGCAGCCGCAACGTCAAAGCGACGCGCCACCTTATCCAACGTGTCGCCGGGCACCACCATGTAACTCAGGTAAGTGGCCCCACTGCTCTCATCGGCTGGCGTGCTCCCCTCCGCCACTTTGGGGATGACCAACTGCTGTCCGACGGCGAT
>CBFDAD010000019.1:0-12674 GCA_965602705.1 uncultured bacterium | reverse complement strand
TTGTTGTTGGCCGTGCTGATGCCGTCGAGCCCGCCGGCCGAGCCAATGGAGAGGCCCTTGTCGGCACAATGATGCAAGGTGTTGCGCTCAATGATCGCCGACGAGTCGTTCAAGTCCAGGCACTCGTCGGACGTGTCGTGGATGTGGTTGTCCAATACCAACGCTGGCGACTGGGGCGACATCTGGCTGATCTCTATGCCTTCGTTCGGGCGATCCCCCCCCCACGCATTGTAAATGTGATTGCCTTGAATCACGGCCCGGCCGCCGGTGGGATGAACAGCGTCGCCCTGGATATCGTGAATCTCGTTGCGCAGCAGGTAAAGCGTCGAGTTCCAGTCAGCGATGACCCCGGCGCTGGCCTGAGTGTAGCGCAAGACGCTGTCGGCCAACGTCACTTGAGAATTGTAGGCGCTGACACCGTGACTGCGTGGCTGGGGTAAGCCCTCGCGGGTGTACTCGATGACGGCGTGGGTGATGCGGTTGTCAACGCGCGAGTCAATGATAGCGATCGCGCCCCAATAGGTACCAGCGTCGCGCCGCGTGAAAAGGAGCGTCTGCGTAGGTGTACCCTCGGCGGACAGCCGCCCATAAACGATGAGCGAAGCATCGGGCGCAAAGTACAACTCGACACCTGGCTCGATCGTCAGCGTGACGCCCGCAGGCACCACCAGGTCAGTGTTGACGATGTGCGGGTTGTCAGTCGGATCGAGGATGGTGTCAGCAGGAAGCTGGCCGCCCCAGTCGCTTGCGGACGCAGCGCCGCGCGTGCTGCCCCGTCGTTCATCGTCCTGGTCAATCGCGTGCGAGGAAGACGCATGATGTAAGCTCAAGATCAACAGCCAGGCGCTAATCAGGGGCAAAAGCAGCTTCAGCCAACGTGCTTTTGCTCGTCTCATCTCTTCTACCCACCTCACCCATCACCCATCGCGCATCTGGTAGTGGTAAACACTGACGTGTTTAAAAACTTGCTCCTCCGGTAGCGCCTTGGCGTGAGCGTCGAGCCACGCTTTGACAAGCCCCTGTGGGTCCCACATCTCTGCCTCAGACAGCACCAGCCACACCGTCTCGTGCCCGCTCGTATGCGTGCGCATCAAGAAATCGAGATCACTCTCAGACATCCCACCTGCCGGCGCTGGCGCCCCCCAGCCCGCATAGTCACCCTCGAAATAGAAATCAAAGTTGTGCTGCATATACGAGAGATGAAAGATCACCAGGTCGCCTGGCCTATGGCGCTCGTTCAGATAAGCCGCCGCCGCACGAAAATCAGGTTTGATGGGCTGACCGGCCTGGTGCAACAACGCGCGTCCATCCCCCACCAGCACGACGGCCAACAGCCCTCCCGCGACCAGCGCGCCGCCACGGCCCAGACGCGCCAGCGCCACGGCCCCGCCAGCGACCAACAGGTAAAAAGCCGGCGCCGCCCAGACCAGGTAACGGTTGGTAAAGAGCGGCTGGCGCGCCGAGATCAACCACAGCCCCAGGAGAGGCAACGTCGCCCACAAGAACAACGCCAACGGTTCGCGCCAACTTTTGCTCCCTCGCGTACGGTTAGTGCTTCCCACCTCGCCGCTCAGCCAGGCCCAGGCCAGGCCACACAGCGCCAGCGATACCAGGCCAACCAGGATGGCCGTAGCCCACGGCTCCCCGACAAAGTTGCCCGCCCACCCATTGAAAGTCGTCCTTAACATCCCGCCAGGCCCGCGGGCGGCAAACAGCGTGGCCTGGCCTGCCGGCCGCAGCCAACTGCGCACCTGCCAAACCAACAACGGCACGTAGGGCAGTGTGAGGCAAGCCAGGGCAGCGAGCGCGGCGCGCCAATGCCGTCGCGTGCGCGGCCACCAGACCAGACACAAAACGACCTCCAGGGGGATGAGCAGCGCCGTCAGGATGTGACTATAGAGCGCCAGCGTCGTCGCGGCGACCACCACGATCCACCAACGTGCGCCGCCGCCCCCCCCCTCGAGGGCACGGCGCAAACCATAGATCGCCAGGAGCCCCAGCGCCAGGATGACCGCGTACATTTTGGCCTCCTGGCTGTACCAGACCAGGTGCGGCGACACGGCAACCAGCGCCGCACCCACCAGGCCGGCGGACGCGCCCAAGAGTCTACGACCCAGGACGTAGGTCAACGGCACCGCCAGCAGGCCCAAACACAGCGAGCTGTAACGCAGGGCAAAAGGGCTGTGACCGGTCAAGCCGATCCAGGGGCGCATGGCGACGGTGTAGAGCGGGCCGTTCCAGCCGGGCAGCGTGAGCAAGGCACGCAGCGTAGGCCACAGCCCGTCCGACGGGTCCACCTGCGATAGCCCAGGGGCCGGCTGGCAATGGGGGTGCTCGCGCGATGGCAGGGACAACTCCGCTGAGCCAAGATCGGCTTCCTGACCGGTCCCCACGGTCCGCTCCAACGTCTCCCAAAAGTCGAGCGCAAAGCAGAGTGTGTCGATCTCGTCGCGCCACATGCTCTGGGCGTCCAGGGAAAGGACGCGCAGGCCAAAAGCCAGCAGCGTCAGCACAGTCAGCGTGAGCAGGATATAGCGCTTGAACATGACCGGCATTGTAGCATCCAAAAGGGCCAGGGGCAAGGGGCCCGGGGCACGGAGCGAGAGAGCATGGTTCATAACTTGGAGAGAACGACGAGGATATGGTATAATGTTCAAAGTCAGGGACGTAACAGCCAGTACGAGCTTTCTCGGAAAATCTTTTTCGCGTCCATAACACACCAACAAATTGGAAAACAAACGAATTCTCGTCCCGTGCGGCCAGTTCGCTGAATTCTGAATTTGTTACCGACTCAATACTGCTGTTGAGCCAAGGAACCTTCTGTAAACAACCACAACACAGTTATCATTAGGTTTGCCCATTACTCCGCCGCGCACTTGGCTTACTCACTGCCATCCGCCCCCCGTCCCTTTAGGCAAGGAGGTTCTGAAGATGAGAAGGACATCTACCTGCAAGGGACCAACGCGCCCCACTGCGGCTCATCTGCGATGAAATCGATCAAAGAATATCTCCACAGCCACTGGATCGGCCTCAACCGTTCAATGTGCAAGGGTTTAATAGTCCTGGTATTGACAATCGTTTTGTTGAGTTGTGGCCCTGCGCCATTGCCTGAACCATCGACCGCACACGAGTTAGGGCAGGTGACAGAGGTTCAAGATGTATTTGGAACGTTCTACGCATATGTTCCAACGACCGTGCCAGCGGAACCAGAAATAGTAGTGTTGGTGCATGGTACACCAGCAAAGGATGAATCTGCTGAATCCACCGCCCACTACTACCTTGTCAACTGGATCGACTTTTCCGAAGAACACGGCTATATACTCATCGTCCCGTCGTTCAACCAAGAGGATTTCAGTAGCCGCAAGGGTGACCACGCAATGGGTGGCTATCGAGGTTTGTTCGGACGGGAAATCGATGCAGATGAATGGGTGCTGCGATTAGTGAAGGCGCATCAACAAGCATTTGGATCGCCAGACAAGCGATTTTATCTGTACGGGCATTCGGCCGGGGGCCAATTTGTCGGGCGATTCCTCGTCACCCATCCCGAACACGTCAAGAAAGCCGCTATTACCTCTGCTGCCACGTATCCCCAACCAAGCACAGATGTCGCATGGCCGTTTGGTATGGGCGAACTCCACGCAGAGATCGAGTGGGATGAAGTTACGATTAATCATGTGGATATTGTCCCCGATAGACAAAAATGGCTAGCAGCGACACAAATTCCTCTCACGGTGATAGTTGGTCTGAATGACACAGCGGAACTGCCTTCATTTCCTGGTCAAAAGGGCAAGAATCGTTTTGTGATAGGCCGAAACTGGGTACACGACATGCAAGTATTTGCTCAAGAAAACGGTCTTGAAAGCCGCTTCCAATTCGAGATAATCCCTGCTAAAGGCCATAGTATGAGCGGCCTCATTCCCTACAGCCAAGAGGCTCTGGTTTCCAAGTGAGACAAACCGCATTTCAAAGCCATAACATCGGAGGCAACTTCACAGCCAAAGTTCATGTTCGGTTTGGGTTAGATTAGAAGCCGCAAAGGAGATGATGAGGGAAGCGCAAAGACCCTTGCCCATAGCAAGTAAGAGAGAAGTTAAGTTGCCCCGCATAGACGAGGAAGGAGAGCACGGATGAGAAACAAAGCCGTTATCATCCTGTTGGTCATTGCGTTTTTGGCCACCGCCCTATTGGTAACACACAGGTCTGAATTGCTGGCCTCAGCCAGGACCGTTGAGGATCTTTTACCTTTGGGCTCCACCGCCCCCCCCCAGAGTATAGCTTGTAACTCATGCGCAGACTGCCAGACTAAATTAGCAAGCGGATCGTATATCACGGTAACGCTTACAGCAGACATCATCGACCACGCAGGGAGCTGCATCGGCTTAACCCTCGGTGAGAGCGACGTGGTGTTTGATTGGGATGCAAAGCACGAGGCCATAACGATGCGCTCCCGGAGGTCTGCTGGGGGATCGAGGGCCCGCAGCAGACCTCCGGGAAATCGGCGCTCAGATTCAGGGTTGCACCCGCATTGCGGGGTCTCGGTGGGCGGGGTTGACGGCCCCACGCCCACCGCGCAGGTACAGCAAACTGCCCCCGCGCCGCTCCACCTGCGGGGCGGGTGTGACGGGCGGGGCCAAAGGAGGTAAATGATGCGCAAGTTATTCGGCGGTTGTATGATCGTGATTCAGTTCATCATCCAGTGGGTGTTTTACATCGCCATCCTGGCGGCGATCTTTTGGGGGTTGATCACCTTTTCCGAGCAGGGCGATACAGAAACCATGATCGCCATGATTGGCATGGCACTGGTCATTCTCTTCCTGATATGGCGGATTATCCTGCGACCGATCTGGCGGAGGGGGCGCAAGAAAACCGTAGCCGCTACCATCGTCCGCATCGAGAAGCCGAACAATATCACCGCGCCAGAGATCTTTTGGACGCGGGTGACGTTCGAAAGCCGGGGGAAGCGCATCCAGATCCGTTTGACACCCTGGCAGGTGAACGACGGCTTTGCGGACCGGCACCAGGTAGGGGACACCGGGATGCTGACCTACGCCGGGGACCGGATGTACAAGTGGAAGCCCCCCACCGCTAAAGCGCCAATCGTGGATGCGCGCCACCGGACGGTGTTCATCTCCTACGCCCACGAATGGGCGGAGGACGCAGAGTACCTGGCCCAGTATTTCCAGCAGGCGGGACTAAGTGTCTGGTTCGACAAGACCCAAATCCGAACCGGTGATCGCCTGACCACCAAGATCAAAGGGGCAATCCAGCAATCGACCTTCTTCCTGCCATTACTCAGCCCAGAGTACTGGACCTCGGAATGGTGCATCCAGGAGTTCGAGCTGGCTGCCGACGCCGGGGTAAAGATCATGCCGGTGAAAGTCAGTGCGGGAGAACTGGTCATGCCGCCCCATGTCCGTCGCTTGTACCGCGAGCAGCTAGGAGAGCCGGTGTTCCTGGATATGCGAGGCCGCAACCCTGTAGCAAAACTCAGAGACTTGGCCCGGGAGATGATCTCATACTGATTTGCTGCTTTCGCAGGTGGTAATGCTTGTAGAGCTATGGAGGGTTAGAGTAATGGTTTATATCAGCGTGCCTCACTCAGTTCAACTTACCAAAGAGTCAGAATGGGAACGAATCGATGACTCAAAAACCAAATTTTATGTCATCAGATGCCATTTCATGCTGAGAGAGCGTCAAGTAGATGAAGGGCCTAAGATTGGCGAAAGGCTAGCGGTGCATGAATCCCCCCCTGATATTGGAGTAACACTAGTTCACTCAATTGAACAAGAACAAGTTACACTTTATGCCAAAGAGTCATTAAGAAAGTTTCTATTTGAGGACGAAGCAACATACCAGTTTGCCACTAATTTGGCTGCTGGTCTTGCCACATCTCCGATTGGCAAGTTGTCGACAGAAGTAAAATCGACAGCCGGGGCAAAATTTAAAACGTCTTTCTCCAGCTCGGTACGACTACAAACATCTGTCACTGAAAGAAAAACTATCAAGTTCGAACTGACATACACTATTGATCCCCACGTAACAACCCGGTACGCGTCTGTTGCCGTGTATCAAAAATACGCATACGATATTTACCTTGCATTTGTCGACTATCTTGTCATAGAGTACAAAAGGTCGTTCCTAGGGCTACGCAAAAAAAGAAAAAAACGCCCTGTACCCCACACTCGAAGACACCCCAACGTGGAAAAGTTTAACATTCCGTTCGCCTCAGTTTACTTTTGGAAGCTGCTTCCCAAAAGCTCGATCATCATTGAGGAATCGAAATACGAGAACCAAGTGAAAGACCCTTTAGAGATGACTGTCACCCCTCCAGAAGATACCCATCGCTATCACGTGACCATGCCAGACGTTCCTACATTATATCAATTATCCAATGTGGCATTTCCTCTCAAGTGGATTGAAAGAGAAGGACCATGGACAGAGCAAGAGTTGATGCAGATTGAGATGGAGGAAGCTGAAGGCACCGCTTGGTGGTGGAAATACGGGCCTGGAAGCAGAAGATGAAAGAGCTTTGCCCTCGTCTCGACATTCCAGGGAGGCTGTGTTACAATCTCGGCCAGCGCGACGCGAGGGGTCGGCGCGTTTGAAAATCGGACAAGGGCAAACAATGCATCTGGAAAACCTGCAACGCCGGGTTCGGCAGCTTTTTGGGAGACGACGGAATCAAGTCATCCTTGCGGTCGTAGGGATACTGGTAGTGGTGGTGGCAGTAGGATGGCTGCTGGCCCGGCGCGTCGTGCGCCAGGGCTGGCCCCAGACCGAGGGCACGCTGACGGTCGTGGGCCTGAGCGCACCGGTGACGGTCGTGCGCGACGGATACGGCGTGCCGCACCTCTACGCCGAGAGCGAGATCGACCTGTTCTTCGCCCAGGGTTACGTCCACGCGCAGGACCGTTTCTGGCAGATGGATTTGAACCGGCGGCGCGGGCGCGGGACGCTGGCCCAACTCTTGGGTGAACAGGAACTGGCGACCGACGCACAGTGGCAGGCATTAGACCTGAGCAAGATAGCACAGCGTCAAGTGGCCGCAATGGACAGCGAAACCCGGGCCCCTCTCGACGCCTACGCAGCGGGCGTCAACGCCTGGCTTGAGGCGCACGAGGAGCGTTTACCTTTTGAATTCACCTTGCTACGCTGGCGAGCCCACGCGGTCGATTCCCCGGCCCCTTGGACGGCCGAGGATGCGTACGTCGTGGCGCTGGGCCTGGGCTGGCAGGTGGGCGCCTCCCGGCTTGACCCGACCCTGGCGGAGCAGATCGCCGAGCGGGTTGGGCCAGAGCGCGAGGCCTTTTTGCTAGATGTAGCAGCGGGTGAAATGCCACTGCAAGCACCCGACGAGGTGACAGGCCCGCTACCCGCGCGTTGGGCGTTGAGTGGCCGGGTGACGTTGGTCAGCGACGATCAAACACAGAGCGAAAAATCGTTGTTAGCCGTGGACCTGCCCACTGGCCTGGGTCTGCCCGCACCGTGGTACGTAATGGCCTGGCACGTAGGCGATGACGGGTCCGCTGGCGCGTCACTGCCGGGTCTGCCCGGCCTCGTGCTGGGCACAGGCGACGGTGCGGCCTGGAAGACGTGGCCGGAGACCCAGACACTGGACCTGCCCGAGAGCACGTCCCCCTGGAAAAGCTGGCTGCTCGCCGCTCTACTGAACACCAGAGAGACCGTCCAGCTCGGCGACGACCAGGCGCCCCAGACAGTGGATGACCTCCAGGCGTGGCAGTGGGACACATTCTCGGCGCGAGCCGCGCGGCTGATCCCCTTTCTGGTGCAGGTCGAAGCGCAAGGTTGGCGCCAGGAACGGGTGACTGGGATGCTGCGTGACTGGGATTATCGCGTCGGCGACGATAACCGCGAAGGCCCCTTTTTTGCCGTGTACCAGTTGGAGCTGGCCCGCGCCGCCTTTGCCGACGAGCTGGGCGATGCGCTTTTTGAGTCCTACGTCGCCCAGAGCGATCAATATCAAGCCGCGCTGGACCAAATCATCGAGGACCCCGACGATGAGTGGTGGGACGACGTCACCACACCAGAACGAGAGCTGCGCACAGACATCTTAAAGCGCGCCTACGAGCCAACGTTGGAGTGGATCGGGCGCAACTATGGCGACTTGCACATGCTCTGGGAGTGGGACATTGTCCACGGCAGCCGGTTGCACCACCCGCTGGGCGACGCCTGGCCCTGGGACCAACTTCTCAGTCGCAAGCTGTACCCCGACGGCTGGACCGACACGACGAACGCGAGCCCTGGCGGGCTACCCTGCACCGGGGGCATCTGTATGGGGGGCGACTTTTTCCGGGCCAAGGCGGTCTATGGCTACCGGCAAATTCTGGATTTGAGCGACCCATCTACGCTATGGTTCACCTTGTTGCCGGGTCAATCAGGCCATCCCTTTCACGCTCACTATGACGACCTGATGGACGAGTGGCTGCAAGGGACGTACTTGCCGTTGCACCTTTCCGCGTCACCCGACCACGTACAGGGGGCCGAAAGTGTGCTGGTGCTGACGCCAGAGGGAATGTAACCTGCGGGAGGGTAACCTGAGCAGTGACCATTCACGGCTGAGGGCCAGCCGCCGAAAATCAATCGACGAACCTGGGAACCTTGTGCTCGCTAAGGGCAGTAACCAATAAAGGGTAAAGCGGGCGGGGTAGTGCCGACCAGCATCTCACCCACGTTTCTGTCGAGTCCACCGACAAACAGCCATGCGTCGATGACGACATCGTTCCCGTCCTCGTCGACGAAATGCGCCACCTGGGTGCGAGGCGCGCTGACCATCTCCGGATAGATTTCCCTGAACTCAAGCGCACCCTCAAAGCAGGGTGCAAGAAAATGGCCCGATGAATCGGTCTGGATCAGCGTGATACGGCCATCCACTCGCGTCACGATGACCATCGTCCAGACCTTACTCTCTTGATAGCTGTAACCGTGGCGGGCCGCGATGGCATAGGCATAATAGTTGAGAACGCTGTGAGCATAGCGTTCAGTGCTAGTGAGATAAATCTTCCCCCAGCCACCATTGTACGCAGCCAGGGCGCGTTTTACGTCGCCGCCCGAATCACGGATGACCTGTTTCAGAATACCAGTACCCCAGCGAATATTGACACCCGGCTGCTTCAACTCCTCAGCGTCGGGACGCCAGGGCATACCACTTATTTCGGCGGGCATGACCATCATCAGCCCCACCGATCCATAAGGGCCTTCTACGCTCGCCCGGCCAATGGACTCTTTGCGTATAACGGCAGCCACCAGGTCCGGGTCCAGCTCACGTTCTTGGGCCCAATAGACAATCCAACTCTCCCATTGGCTGATGGCACTGCCCCAGAAAGACGATATTTCGTCCGCTATATCCTCAGTCTCAACGTTGTCGTCGGCATTCACAATGGCCACGCCCAGCGATAACATCGTCGCTAGAACCAAAGCAATTCGCAACAAGGTCATTGTCCAAGTCCTTATCGCTAACATTTCGGGTAATCATTCACCTTCTCCCACCGGACCCAGCGCCGCACAGCTTTGCTGGACAGGTGTTGCCAAATCCGGTGGTCCAATTCGGTCATAGGTACCAGGCGCTTAAGGCTCTTTTCACCAAGTTGATGCTGCACGAAACTTGTTTGGGGCTTGAGCGATTCGCCAAGAGTGCCTGGCGCCTGAGTGGTTTGGAAAATATTACTCCTGGTGCAAGGTTTTGTCAAGCCGCCAGCGTGCCCGCTCCCGCAGGGCCTCGCGGCAACACAGGCGGATGCACCTAGCTCGCCGGGGCAGGCGCCCCCAACCGCAGGATCATCGCCTGTTTTCGCCCGGCCTCCTGGGAAAAGTGCTCACGCACATCGGCCGTGGCGTTGCAACTGTCAACGACCAGCGGTGCATGGTGCGCTACCCAGTTGTAATCCAGCTCACGGTGACCGGTGACAATCAAAACACAGTCGCTCTCCGTCATAGCCGCTTCGGTCAGCGGCACAGAGGCTAATGTGAGGCGCTGTGGTTGGAACACGTCACCGCCCACGTTAAAGGTGGGGACGTAGGGGTCGTGGTACGTGACCACCGCCCCCCGTGCCATCAGCAACTCGATGACCCGCTCCGCCGGGGAATTGCGTGCGTCGTCAATGTCAGGTTTAAAGGCCACCCCTAATACCAGGACTCTGGCGCCCAGCAAGGGCTGGCCTCGCTGGCTCACCCCCTGGCACACCAGGTCCACGATATGATACGGCATAGCCTGGTTGACCTCGGCGGCCAGCTCGATGAACTTGGTGTAAAAGTCGTAAGCGCGTGCCTTCCAGGAGAGGTAATAAGGGTCCACCGGAATGCAGTGCCCACCGACCCCAGGGCCGGGGTAGAAAGACATAAAACCAAAGGGCTTGGTCTTGGCGGCCTCGATCACCTCCCAAAAATCTATCCCCATGCGCTCGGCCAATAAGGCCAGTTCATTGACCAGGGCGATGTTGACACTGCGGAAGATATTCTCCAGCAACTTGGTCATCTCGGCCGCCCGCGGTGACGTCACCATGTGCACCGGCGCGCCGGCGGCTTTGAGCAAAGCGGCAGCGCGCTGAGTGCACCGCGGCGTGAGCCCGCCAATCACCTTGGGCGTGTTGACCACCGTCCATTGCTGGTTGCCGGGGTCAATGCGCTCCGGCGAAAAAGCCAGGCTGAAATCTCCCCCGGCCTTGAGCCCGCTACTCTCAAGTATAGGCTGCACCACCTCCTCCGTCGTGCCAGGATAGGTGGTGCTCTGAAGTACGACCAGGTGACCCCGTCGCAAGTGCGGGACAATCCCCTCACTTGCGGACACGATGTATTTTAAATCAGGCGCGCGCATCTCATCAAATGGCGTGGGGACGCAAATAAAGATCGCATCGACATCCGCCAGGACACCATAGTCAGTAGTAGCGCGCAGGCCGCCTGCGGCCCGAGCCTGGGCTAGCTCTTCGTCGCTCACGTCTGGGATATAACTATGCCCACGGTTGATGGCATCAACTTTGCGCTCATCCAGGTCGATGCCAACGACCTGGATACCCACTCGCGCCATAGCCGTCGCCAGCGGCAGCCCCACGTAACCCAGGCCAATGACGGCCAGACGATTATCAGGGGTCGCTACTTGCGTCTTGTCTGCCGGGAGCGTTTGGTCAACCGCGCTTTGCCCCGCCATTCTGGCTCCTTTCTCGCCTGATCCAATCTCGTTCCAGTCGCCACAGAACGTACAGCGCCAACAGAGCCACGCTGCCTCCAGCGATGTATCCCTCCAGGATGTTAGCCTGGGTGACAAAGGTTGCCACCATCCCCAGTGCCCCCGCGGCCAGATAGAGTGTCAACACCGCTTCACGCTGCGTCATACCCGTAGCCACCAGCCGGTGGGACACGTGGTCCTTGCCTGGCGTCGTGAGCGGATTAAGACGGCGCCGCAAACGAGAGATAAAAACCAGGCTGGTGTCGAAAATCGGGACACCCAATACCAACAGAGGGATCATCCAGGTGACAAAGGTCACGTTATCGGGGAAACGCAGCTTGATGCCGATAGCCGCCAGCAGGAAGCCTAGAAACAGACTGCCACCATCCCCCATAAAGATACTGGCAGGGTTGTAATTATAGACCAGAAAGCCAACACAGGCCCCCAACACCGCCGCCGACAACGCGCCGACCAGGTATTGGCCGCTAAAGGCGCTCATCAACACAAAAAAGGCAGCCCCTATCGCCGCAACTCCCCCGGACAAACCATCCATATTGTCCAGCAGATTGAAAGCATTGGTGATACCTACCAACCACAGAACCGTCACGACCACGTCGGCCCAGGGAGGCATATAAGGGAGCGCCACTTGCACGCCGTTCACGACCAGAAACAGGGCGCCCAGCAACTGCCCCAGCAGCTTGATCATCGGCCTGACCCCCCAGCGGTCATCCCAAAGGCCGAGGAAGGACATCCAACTGGCCGCCAGCAAAATGCTGACCAACTGGTCAAAATTGTACTCGTTACCCAAGAAAACCAGCGCCAGCATCACGGCGACAAAGATCGCCGCACCTCCCAGACGCGGCACCGGCTTCAGGTGCACCTTACGCGCGGACGGCTGATCCATCACCCCCAGGTGCGGGGCGACGTAACGGGCCAGGGGAGTGCCGCCGATGGCAAAAACCAGCGCGCCGGCGAAAATCAACATGGTTGTGCTCATAATCACCTGTCTACCACAATAGTCTTTCGTGCACGATCCCGGCGGGTCACTCGCCTCACTTTGTAAACCCTCTGCTACGGACTCGTCGAACCCTGTTGTTCAAGCTGCACGATGAAATCGTTGATTTGCGGCCACTGGTCCTCAGGCGCCGTCTCAAGAGCCGCCATTGCGTGCGCCAGAGCGAGATCGAACTGTCCCGATTCTCCATAAATCAGCGCCAGGTTCAAATGCACGCTCCAGGCATTTTCCAGACTAGGCGCGATGGCCAAGGCTTGCTCGTAAGCTGCCGACGCCGTCTGTAAGTCATTGAGCGCCCGGCTAAGATCACCGACCAATAACCGGGGCGTGGCATCGTTGGGTGCCAGTTGAGCGGCGACTTGGGCCTCGGCCAACGCCTCGGGGTACATCCCCAGTCGCTGATACATAAAGGCCAGGCTCTGCCGCAGCGCCGGATCCTCAGGTGTAAGGCGCGCAGCCTCCTGCACCTGCAACAACGCC
>CBFDAD010000018.1:0-12711 GCA_965602705.1 uncultured bacterium | reverse complement strand
CAGCTCTTCGGGGATGTTCTCGGGGTCTTCCGCAAAGAGCACGTCCGAGCAGCCCTTGACCTGCGGGGCAATGACGCTGCTGTAGTACGAGCCGATGCTGGGGTCACAGGCGCGCTTCATGCCGTAGACAAAGTCGTAAGCGGTGACAAAGCGCGGGTTGCCCTCGTCGTCCACTTCCTGGGTCGTCTCGCCGGTGGCGGGGTTGTGGTAGACCCAGGGGATGTCCGTGCGGAGCTTGAAGGTGTAGACCAGGCCATCATCGCTGATGGTCCACTCGGTGGCGGTCTCGGGGACGATCTCGGCCGTCTCCAGGTCATAGTTGGTCAGATGGACGAACAGGTTCTCAATGTAGTTGATCGAGACGACGTCCTCACCAACCTGCGGGTCCAGCGTGGGGATGTCGGTGGTGCTGTAGCCGTCATTGGTCACGGGCTCTGGCGCCGCTTCTGGCTCCACCTCGACGATGACGGTCTCTTTCTCGACCACCGTCTCTTTCTCGACGACGGTCTCTTTCTCGACGACGGTCTCTTTCTCGACCACCGTCTCAACGACCGTCTCCTTGACGACGCGGGTGACCTCAACCTCCGTCTCGCCGCAGGCGGTCAGGACCATCGAGCCAACAATCACGAACAGGGCAAACAGTGCCCACTTTTTGCTAAGCATTTTCTCCTCCTATAGAATACGAACTTTTAGTGACCATCTTCTCCGCAACCACTCAGGGGACAACAGGAACAAAACGCTCGCGACGACTCGCGGTTTCAGCCCTAGACCTTTTGCGAGCCGTGCCTGGCCGGCCCTGTTTTGCCCACCTGAATGTTTACTTCTCTTCGCTTCTATCCTAGGCATCACCTCCCTTCGCACCAACTAGACTCACTCGACAGCGTTGGGAAAAGGTCCTCGAGCGAACCTTTCTGCAGCAATGGCCGTGAGATCCTGCCAAACAGTCGTTAAACTACGGGCACCCTCATCCTACCAGGTGACAAGCCACCCAGTGCCCGGGCGCCACCTCCTTGAACTCCGGCTCCGCCTGACTGCAAGCGTCTGTGGCACTCGGACAGCGGGTGTTGAAATTGCAGCCCTTGGGCGGATTGGCCGGGCTAGGTACGTCGCCTTCCAGCAGGATGCGCTGGCGCTTTTCCTCGATAACCGGGTCTGGAATGGGCACCGCGGACAGCAGCGCCTGAGTGTACGGATGCAGCGGGTCAGTGTACAGCGTGTTCCGGTCGGTCAGCTCGACGATCTTGCCCAGGTACATCACCGCCACCCGGTCGCTGATGTGGCGCACCATGCTCAGGTCGTGGGCGATAAACAAATAAGTCAGCCGCATGCGATCCTGCAGCTCTTCCAGCAGGTTGACCACCTGGGACTGAATCGAGACGTCCAGCGCCGAGATGGGCTCATCACACACGATGAAATCGGGTTCCAGCGCCAACGCCCGGGCGACCCCAATCCGTTGCCGCTGACCGCCTGAAAACTCGTGTGGATAGCGGTTGGCAAAGTAGGGATTCAGCCCCACCAACTGCAGCAGTTCTGCCACCCGCTCTCGCTTCTCCTTGCGGCTTGCCCCGCCGTGGATTTCCAGTGGTTCGCCAACGATGCCCGCCACCGTCATGCGGGGGTTTAGCGAGGCGTAGGGGTCCTGGAAGATCATCTGCATACGACGACGCAACTGTCGGAGCTCACCGCCCTTTAGTCCCGCCAGGTCTACGCCATCCAGATAGACTTCACCCTCAGTGGGCTGATAGAGTCGCAGGATAGTACGGCCCGTGGTCGATTTGCCACAACCGCTCTCCCCCACCAGACCCAGGGTCTCCCCCCGGTAAATATCAAAACTGATGCCATCTACCGCTTTGATGTCTCCCACGTGGCGCTGCAAAATGCCCCGCGTAATGGGAAAGTACTTTTTGAGACCCTCAACCTTTAACAGAACTTGCTTGCCGTTGTTATTGGACACCGCCCCACACCCCTTCTGTCTTATCTCGCTCCCAACAAGCCACCTGATGCTTGTGGCTAACCATCTCTAACGTTGGGTTCTCGTGTCTACATCGTTCCGTAACGTAATTGCACCGAGCCGCAAAAGGACAACCCTCGGGCAAGTCCACCAGGTCGGGCGGCTGGCCGGGGATGGAGAACAGCGCCGTGCCTGGGGCGCCATCCAGGCGCGGCAGTGACCCCAACAACCCGATGGTATAAGGGTGACGTGGAGAGCCGTACAAAACCTTTACCGGGGCCTCCTCGATGATGTACCCCGCATACATCACAATCACCCGTCGCGTCAGCCGCGCTACGACCCCCAGGTCGTGGGTGATCCAGATGACGGCCATCCCCAGTTGCTCCTGCAAGCGCTTGACCAGGTCTATGATCTGCGCCTGAATTGTCACGTCCAGTGCCGTAGTGGGCTCATCAGCGATGAGTAGCAACGGGTTGCAGGAGAGACTCATCGCGATCATCGCCCGCTGGCGCATCCCGCCGGAGAACTGGTGGGGGTAATCGTCGAGCCGGTCAGCCGCATTAGGGATGTTTACCAGGCTCAATAGTTCAGTGGCGCGCTCCTTAGCCTGCGCGTCGTCCATCCCCTGGTGCAGCTTGAGCGCTTCCTCAATTTGAAAACCCACCGTCAGCACCGGATTCAGCGAAGTCATCGGGTCCTGAAACACCATCGCGATTTCGGCCCCGCGCACGTGCCGCATCTCTTCATCGCTGAGCTTCAACAGGTCTCGCCCGTAAAAGATGACCTCCCCATCCTCAATCTTTCCCGGTGGGTCTGGGATCAAGCGCATGACCGAAAGCATACTCACGCTCTTGCCACAGCCGCTCTCTCCCACAATTCCCAGCGTCTCCCCTTCCTCCAGGGCGTAGGAAACACCATTCACTGCTTTGACAACACCATCTTGGGTGTAGAAACGTGTGGTCAGATTTCTTATCTCCAATAGGCTAGACAAAATAGAAGCCTCCTTTATGCCTAAAGATGATCAATACGATGTCCCCAAACTTTGTATGGGATTGGCAGCCCTCGCCCGTGTACAGCATAAGCAGAAAACTGGGATATGATCTGCCACTTGTCGCTCTTGAGAGGTAAATTTGGCCTTTCAACCAGGTAAGATGATAACTACAGGGCGCTTATCGGGCCGAACCAAAGTTAGAAAATATTGTAGACCAAACCTGCCTCGATGTCAAGAAGGACCCCGACCGTCCCCCGACCGTTCAACCACTCCGTCAGGGGAGCTGATCCTGGTCAGTATCTAGAGAGCCTGGACGTTATGATAATATTACTATACCCTCAACCAACAGTGCCAGATGTCACCGATTGACCGGACAGAAATCACAACACCGCAGCGGCTTTAAGCCACACCCTGAGCATATTATACTACACTTACAAGGTCAAAATGGTTCAATCTGCCAGAAAATCTCCCCACCTGCAAAGTCAGAGGATCACATCTGAAACGAAGCGGTCACACCGCATGTAGGCTATCGCGCCGGGCCTTGAGCGCTTGGAACAAACGCTGGGCGGCTTCAAACTCAAAAGGGTTGCGGTCCTGCCCGGCCCAAAACTCGTCCAGGTATTGGTTAGCTCTGCTCCTTTCGTAGACATAGGCCTGGAGCAACAGCTCCAGGCGGTCAGCATCACGGACCAGCCGGCCCTCGACGCTGCTACCCTCCTCAAACTCCCGCCACCAGGCCTGCAACCGTTCACCGCAAGAGAAGCCATCTAGCATTTCAGCCAGCGCGTTAAGCTCGGCGTGGCGTTTGGCGCCCGCCGGGAAATAACGTTGAGCTGGCGTGGGGATGTCGGTGATCGCGCTCTCGGGCAAGTCGTGAATGAGCGCCATCGTCAGCACCTTTTCCCGGTGGACCGGCTCCTGAACCAATTCAGCCAGCGCCAAAGCGACAAAGACTACGCCGAAGCTGTGGTCAGCCACACTCTCTACGTCGGTGAGACCGTGGATGGCCCAGCCGCCGCGCGGCGTTACCTTGAGCCGGTTAGCTTGTAACAGCAAATCGAGCACGCGTTCGTCGCCGGGATGCTCCATCAAGCGGCCTTTACAGCTTGTAACCAATCATCCGCAGAAACTCTTTGCGGTGAGCCACGTCGTCTGGGCCCTCAACACCTTTGGGCGTAAAACCATCAATGACGCCTAAAATGCCGCTTCCTTGTTCGCTCTCTGCGACAATGACCTGAGTGGGGTTAGAAGTAGCGCAGAATATCCGGCAAACTTCGGGGATCATCTTGATGACGTTCAACACGTTGATGGGATAGAACCCCTCGCCCAGAACGAGGATAAAGCTATGCCCAGCCGCTAGAGCCAGAGCATTCTTTTGGGCCAGGGCAATCAACGCTTCATCGGTACCGGACGTGCGCACCAGAGCGGGACCCGATGCTTCGCAAAAGGCCAGACCGAACTTGATACCCGGCACCGTGCTGACCATGGCCTCGTGAATGTCTTCCACGGTCTTGATAAAGTGACTCTGCCCTAGGATAAAATTCAAAGCTTCGGGCTTTTCAATGCTGACGAGTCGCAGCTCCATCTCTGCCTCCCCTAAAGCTGTGCGCCATATGGAGAAAAACCGCCGTCGGTAAATTAACCAAGCGGCGGTTTAAAATCACAGAAGCAAAAACAGCCTCAATTAATCCTCTTTTGCTTTGCTTAACACACGCTCGACGCTCTTGAGCAATTCTTGAGGGCCAAAGGGTTTGGTCACATAATCATCCACCTTGGCGATGTGCAACCCCAGAACTTTGTCGATACTCTGCGCCTTGGCAGTCACAACAATGACGGGAATATCTTTCAGTTCTTCCTCAGCTTTCATCTGCTGATAGACTTCCCAACCATCCATGTCGGGCATCATCAGGTCCAGTAGCACCAAATCGGGCTTTATGCGTCGAACCGCCTCCAGCCCCTCCCGGCCTCCCATCGCGCCGGTGAGGTCGAAACCCTTTCGCCCCAGGATAAGTTTGACCAGGTCTATCATCTCCGATTCGTCTTCGATGCAGACGACCTTTTTCTTTTCCTCCGCCATGTGTCCTCCTCTTGCGCTTTCGTGAACGGCCGGGCTAAATTCCCCCTAGCACCTGGCGCACACTGTCTAGTAACTCCTTCGGACCAAAGTCTGCCTTGACCAAATAGGCCTCAACCTTAGCAACGTGCAAGCCCAGGACCTGATCGATGGGTTTGTCTTTGGCCGTGACGACGATCACTGGAATGTCCCTTAGCTGCTCGTCCGCTTTCATACGGCGGTGGACCTCCCAGCCGTCCATGTCGGGCATCATCAGGTCTAACAGCACCAGGTCCGGCATTTCCCGCTGAATGGTTTCTAAACCCTCACGTCCACCAATAGCACCAATGACTTGAAAACCTTTGGGCTCCAGGATGAGCTTGACCAAATCAATCATGTCGGCATGGTCTTCAACATAGACGATCTTTTTGTTTGCCATCCAGTCCTCCCTAATGTGGACAAGCGTGCGCAACCATCAGAGTTTGACTGCGTAAGACGCTACCTCAACAAGTTTACCACAATATGCTACACCTGTCTAGCGCCAGAATTTGAAAATTCACACGCTATTCAAAAGCTTGCCAGAACCCCCCTCGAACGGTATAATTGTCGTCCAGTGTAAGGAATCGGAAAGGTTTTAGATATGATGACGTTGCTGGCTTTTGTTATTGTTTTAGGTCCATTGATCCTGCTTCACGAGCTCGGGCACTTTATCGCTGCTAAACTGACAGGTGTCCGGGTTGAAGAGTTTGGCTTGGGCTGGCCTCCACGCCTTCTCAAGTTTTGGCAAAGCCCCAGTCGGCTGAAGATTGGCAGCACAGTAATCGACACAACCAGTAATTTCGAACTTCCCCGAGAGCTCAAGGTCGACCAGTACCTTGATGTCATCACCGGTCACCAACAAAACGATGGTTACACGCTACGGGAGTTGCGCGTACTGGACCCCGAGAAAGACGACTTGACACCACGGCGCGAGTTAGTGGACCAGGGAGTGCACATGCGCGGCCAATTGACCGAGTTGGACCCTGGCACCGCTTATACACTCAACTGGACTCCTCTCGGAGGCTTTTGCCGTATGACAGGCGAAGAGGACCCCAGCGACCCGCGCAGCCTGGCGGCTCAACCCAAGCGCGTGCGTATGGCAGTTTTGCTGGGCGGCCCGGTCGTGAACCTGATAGCCGCCATCGTACTCTTTTCCGTCGCCTTTATGAGTGGCGTCCCAGAGCCGGGGGACACCCAAGTGACCATCAGCGCCATCGCGACGGATTCGCCGGCAGCCGAGGCCGGCTTACAGCCGGATGATGCTATCCTCAAAGCAGACGGGACGGTGCTAGAGGACGCCCACGCCCTTGTCGATTACATCAACGCTCACGCCGGGCAGACCATCGTGTTAACTATCAAACGGGGCGAAACGGAATTGGAGCAGCCGGTGTGGGTTAGAGCGGAACGGAGGGAGGATGGGCGCGTGGGTGTCAGCATCTACGACCGACCGTACAACTATACTCTTCTTCGCAGCTCCTTGCCCGATGCCGTGACAAAAGGTGTCGAGCAGTTTTGGTTCAGCACCAGACAAATGCTCAAGTTGCCAGCGCTGCTCATTCGCGGTCAGGTCAGTAGCCAGGAGGTCAGACCCCTGGGGCCTCTGGGCATCAGTCAACTAGCCAGTGATGCCATTGAACGTAGCACTGAGCAGAACAGCCTGTTTACTGTGCTGTTCTACGCTGCTGCGATCAGCATGGCGTTGGGTGTCACCAACTTGCTGCCCTTGCCTGCTCTCGACGGCGGTCGTGTCCTCTTTGTACTGATAGAAGCGCTGCGCGGCCGCCGGGTCGATCCAGCTAAAGAAGCTGTCGTTCACATCATTGGTGTAGCTCTACTGCTAGGGATAACACTCATAATAACGATCCAAGAACTTATCAACCCTGTGGTGGCACCTTTCTAATGTCCCGCGCCACCGCCGTTCCGCTTGCGAACAGGGAACAGACGTCCCATAGAGGGCCGTAGCGGTGAGTGCTGGTGGTTAATTGGGCAGGATCGAACGATGAATTTCTCGCAGACGCTCAAACATTTGTTGGACACCGAGGCGCCTCTCAAGCTCCCGACCCTCCATAATCTGTCCAAGCTAGAACCCGAGGACCTCGAGCGACTGACTGCCGTGTGGTCAGCCATCCCGACAGCACGTCGCCGCGCCCTGGTGAAAGAGCTGGTCGAAATTGCCGAGGCGAGCTTTGAGGTAGATTTTGAACCCATTTTTCGTTGGGGTCTGTGCGACAACGATCACGAGGTGCGCACAGCCTCTGTTGAGGGCCTCTGGGAAAACGAAGAGTTGGCGCTGATGGATGAGTTGTTGCAACTCTTGCACAATGATCCATCAGCGCAGGTACGTTCTGCCGCTGCCCTGTCACTGGGACGCTTTATACTGCTGGGTGAGTTAGGCAAATTACCTCAAGATTGCTGGGGACCAGCCTACGAGGCGTTATGCAACCTCATCTTGGAAGAAAGCGATGAATTCGACGTACGTCGCCGGGCTCTCGAGTCAGTTGCCTATGTCAGCAGCAAAAAGGTGATCGCTCTGCTCGATAGAGCTTATGAACACCCCGCAGAAAAGATGCGCATCAGCGCCGTTTTTGGTATGGGTCGCTCCGCGGATGCGCGCTGGATTGACACCGTGATCGAGGAGCTGTTCAGTGCAAGCCCCGAGATGCGTTATGAAGCAGCCCGGGCCTGCGGTGAGCTCGAAGCCCGGCCCGCCGTGCCCAGGCTCGCCGAGTTGATTGACGACCCGGACCGCGAAGTGCAAGAGGCTGCACTGTGGGCCTTGGGTCAAATCGGCGGTGAAGAGGCGCGAAAGCTGCTGCAAGCCTGCAGCGAAGCGGAAGACGAGGTCATCCGCAGCGCAGCCGAGACAGCACTGGAAGAAATGCAATTCGTGCACGGCGAACTCGAATTCCCTTTCTACGTCTTTGACGAGTCAGATGACACCGAATCGGACCCATTCCCATGATTCAGACGATCGATCTATCGTGAGAAAAGCTACCTCTGCACTCGCAGCAGTCCTTATCACTGCGATAATCTTGGTCAGCCCGGTGAGTGCCCAGACGGGCGTCGTCGTCCAGGTGCCCGATGCAGAATACAGCTTTGGGCAACACATCACCTTTTTCCTAAAAGCCACCTCTGAAGCAACGATTACACAAGTCAACCTTTTCTTTCGCGTACAAGGTGAAACCGACGCCACGGTTGTACCATCGGTTCCTTTCGACCCAGGGGTGGAGGTCTCCATTGAGTACGCCTACTCGCTAGTAGAACATAACGTGCCCCCCTTTGCCCCCATCACTTTTTGGTGGGAAGTTCACGACGAGGCCGGAGGGTACGCACGGAGCGAGGACAGATTACTCTACTATGCCGACAACCGCTACGAATGGCAGCACATCAGGGAAAAACGGCAGGACGTTAATTGGGGCGTCTACTGGGTTAAAGGGGACGCAAGTTTTGGCCAGGCGGCCCTTGACGTCGCTGCTGCGTCACTCGACGAAATTAATCGGGAGCTAAGAACACCGGTGCCAGGCGACATCCAGATTTACATCTATCCCACTGAGGAAGACCTGCGTAGCGCCTTGAACCTTTCCGGCTATGATTGGGCTGGTGGACAGGCCCGGCCAGAGCTGGGCGCGATTTTAGTTGGCATCTCTGATGACGCGGTGGCCAAAGGGGAGATGGAGCGCCTGATTCCCCACGAATTGACACACCTGCTGATTTATGAAAAAATCGGTCGGACGTTAGGACGAGTGCCTCCCTGGCTTGACGAGGGGCTAGCATCGCTAAACGAGCGCCGTCCCGATCCCGACCGCAAAGTGTTGGTGGAACAGGCTCTAAACCAAGACCGCCTGATTCCGCTCAAAGTGCTCTGCGCACCATTTCCCATGGACGAGAACGCAGCCCGGCTGGCCTATGCACAGAGCGCCAGCGTAGTCGGTTATTTACGCGAAGAGTACGGTAGTCAAGTCATCCGCGATCTGTTGGCGGCCTATGCTGACGACATCAGTTGCGATGCCGGCGTAAGCCGTGTGCTAGGAAAAGATCTCCACGCGCTCGATTCAAGTTGGCGCGCCGACTTGTCCCATCAAGGCCAGGCAGTCACGGTGCTAAAGAACAGCAAAGTGTGGCTCGCGCTCTGGCTCTTGACGATCTTGCTGGCTCTGCCACTAGTAGGTGTCCTGCGAAAGGGCAGTCAATAACATGAATAACACTGTCTTTTTTGACCTGGAAACGAAATACTTGGCGGACGAGGTCGGCGGCTGGGGCAACATTCACCTGATGGAACTGTCTGCTGCCGTGACCTACTCTACTGCCGACGCTGCCTTTCGACGTTTCGTTGAAGAACAAGTGGCCGACTTGGTGACCGAGTTGCGGCAAGCCGATTTGGTGGTCGGGTTTAACGTCCTGCGCTTTGACTACACCGTGTTACAGCCCTACACCAATTTCCCATTGCAGACGTTACCTACGGTGGACATGCTTCAAGATATCTACCAGAGACTAGGCTTCCGCCTCAGTCTCGACGCCGTGGCTTCGGCCACACTTGGCGCTACCAAGTCAGCCGATGGCATACAGGCGGTGCAATGGTATCGCCAGGGCGAGATCGACCAAGTGCTTGCCTATTGTCAGCGCGACGTAGAAGTAACACGCGACGTTTACAACTTTGGCAAGCGCCAAGGTTTTGTGCGCTACCACGATCGGCGCTACCGGTTGCGCCAAGTGCCGGTCCGTTGGTAGACTGAAAGAGTTGATTGATGGGTTTTCACACCATCTCCGGTCTCGAACGTCTTGGCACTTTTAACTACCATGACTGAGTGGGAACCAGCCTATCTCAAACTACTCCGCTCTGGGGAACTGGCCCAACGCGTCCAGGCCGCTTACCAACACCTGGGTGACTGCGATCTATGCGGCCGGGAGTGCCATACAGACCGCCACGAGCAAACTGGCGCTTGCAAGACGGGCCTGGAAGCGATCGTCTCCAGTTACGGGCCCCACCATGGTGAAGAAGATCCGTTACGCGGATGGGCTGGATCTGGCACGATCTTTTTCTCCTGGTGCAACCTGCGCTGCCAGTTCTGTCAAAATTATGACATCAGCCAATTGGGACACGGCCAACAGGTCAGCCCAGAACGATTGGCGGCGATGATGCTGGAGCTTCAAGCACAAGGTTGTCACAACATCAACTTTGTCTCACCCAGCCACGTGGTGGCCCAAATCCTATCAGCCACCCTGATCGCCGCCCAAGCGGGGCTGCGGTTGCCCCTGGTGTATAACACTGGCGGGTACGACTCGGCGGCTGCCCTGGCCTTGCTTGACGGTGTCATTGACATTTACATGCCCGATATCAAATACGCCGACGAGGACATTGCCAAAAAGTATTCCAAGATTCCGCATTATCCGTCGGTTAACCAAGCGGCCGTCAAAGAGATGCACCGTCAGGTCGGCGACCTGGTCCTGGATGACCACGGCATCGCCCGGCGCGGGCTCTTGGTACGACATCTGGTGATGCCGAACGAGCTGGCTGGCACGGCCAAAATCGCACGCTTCCTGGCTCAAGAGGTATCACCCGACACCTACATTAACGTCATGGGCCAATATCGGCCCTGTCACAAAGCGAGCCAATACCCCGAACTCAACCGTCCACCGACGCGCCGGGAGCTAGAAAAAGCGCACCAGGCGGTCCATGACGCCGGGTTGCATCGCCTTGACCAACGCCGGGGCATTTCCTTGGCCTGGATTCTGCAGAGATGATTTTTCATGGGTCAGTGCGATCCTGGACGGGTAGACCCACGGGGAGAATCCTATGAGTGAAGAATCCGTACGCTTGCACGCTCAAGTCTATGGCCGTGTTCAAGGCGTGAATTTCCGCTACTACACCCAATTGGAAGCCAACCGCTGGGGGCTCACCGGTTGGGTGTCCAACCGCTTTGACGGCAGCGTGGAGGTGGTCGCCGAGGGAGAAAAAGCAGCGTTACAAAAACTACTGACCTTTCTACACAGGGGCCCGCCGTCCGCGCGCGTTGACCGCGTGCAGACCGACTGGACCAAAGCCACCGGTGAGTTCGCCCGCTTTCGCGTGCGCTATTTTTGATTTGATATGAGACAAAATCCTGAACGTCTAGCCTGGACATTGCTCCTGTCCGCCTTTGCCATCTTTTGTTTGATCGCTGCCGGCTTACCGCTGTCTGTGCGCAGCTATCTGCTCAACGCCCGCCAGCCGCTGCACGCGCAGGTCAACTCGCAGAGAGGTACCGTGCGGGTTGAGCGCGGAGGAAGTAACCGCATCGATGCCACCAGTCTGGATGACTCGGCCCCAATCCAACTGTTCAAAGGCGACCGCATTCGCGTCGGCGCATTGAATGAGGGACTGTTGACACTGCAGACAGGCGGGGAGGAAAACCGGGTGACCCTGGGCACGATCCTGGTCTATGACAACTCGGACATTGTATTGGTGGATGCCTATGCGCCACGTTTTGGCGTCAGTCGCGGCCCCTACCGGGTCATTTTGCAGATGAAAGAGGGACGCGTCCGCATAGAGGTACAGCCTGCCGGTGACGAGCGCCCGATCCACATACAAGTGCGCACCGACCACACGGACATCGATTTGAGTGAAGGCAGCTATGCGCTAGAGGTTGCCAACCAGCACACCACGGCCACCGTACGTAGTGGACAGGCCAGCGTCCGCGTGGGCGACCAAGAGCTCTTGCTCAGCGACGAACAGCGCGCCGTTGTATCACCAGAGGGCGCGCTCGAAGGCCCGTTGCCGGCGGAGCAAAACTTGATCCTCAATGGTGACTTTGGTCAGGGCATCGACACCAGTTGGATTGCCCTCGTCCCCTCCGACCCTACCGCCCGTATCTCCGAGGTCGACGACGGTGGGCAGTCCGCCGCGCGCTTTCAGCACGACCAGGCCCAGCCTTTGGAGATCAGCCTTTTCCAGTCACTCAATCGCAACGTGCGCGACCTGGAATCTCTGGTGCTGCACCTCAAAGTGCGCATCGATTATCACAGCCTGTCTGTCTGCGGCGACAAGGGGAGTGAATGCCCGATTATGGTGCGCATCGACTACATTGACACCGCTGGCGGCAACCGCCAGTGGGTCCATGGCTTTTACGCATTGGAAGATCCCGGGCTCGACTTTCAACTGCCCTACTACTGCGTCACCTGCCCTGAGCCAGGCAGCGGCAATCATCACCGCGTACGTGATAAGACTTGGTTTCTCTACGACTCTCCTAACCTGATGGAAACTCTGCCCTCAGAGTTTCGTCCAGCCATCATTCAGTCGGTGCGCGTTTATGCCTCAGGGCACAGTTACGACAGCATGATCACCGATGTCGAGCTGCTGGCACAAGAGTGAGCGAGCTGGCAGACCATCCAGCATTGACGGGCGAGAACCATCGCCCCATCACTTTTCATCACGATCGTAGAGCAAGCGAATGCACCACACTCGACGACGGTCGGGTCTGAGCGTCTGACGCCCCTCGTTGGCCTTGATGCGCTTGACAACCATCAGCACTGCCAGAGCGACGCCCGTCAGTGTGACCACGTCAGCTTCGCCGAGCCCAAGGCTCAACAGCGGTAACGCCAGCACACTCAAGCCATGCAGCAAGGGGACCCAGTGCGTCAAGGCTCCCAGCATCAGGGCGCTCAAGACCCACAACAGCCCAGCCGGAAAGAGGATCAGCA
>CBFDAD010000017.1:0-12788 GCA_965602705.1 uncultured bacterium | reverse complement strand
AAGTAGCTCGCAGAGGTGCAACATAGCCGTGTGGGCTGGCAGTTAGTATGCTGGTCAGCACTTGGATTAATCGCATTTTACAACATCGTGACTACTCAGCGTGCTCGGCCTGGACCCAAGCGCCGCACAGCTTTTCTGGGTCCAGGCCATACTCGCTAAATTTGAGGCTGAGTTTCGCCCAGGAACCGCCGGACCCAGCAGAGCTGTACGGCGCTGGGTCCGGCGGGAGCCTGAGTAGTTACACAACATAATGCTATTGGAGGCATAACTTTGACAGAATCCATCATCAATCTCACTCGTGGGGTGCCACCGGTGGACGTCTTGCCCGCAAAGGACCTGATTGAGTGTGGGAAAATCGCCTTGCAGCGGGACCCCGATGTTCTACTACAATACAGCCACTCGGGATATGGTCCCCTGTGTAATTGGTTAGGCGAGCAATATGGCGTGGGACCTGATCAAATCCTCACGGGTAACAGCTCGCTGGAAGTTTTTTCTTTTATCAGCCAGGCGCTGATACCGCCCGGCGCGCGGGCTTTTATAGAGTCGCCTTCTTACGATCGTTCAATCACCCTGCTGCGACGGATCGGTGCGCAAGTGGTCGGCATCCCGCTGGAAGAAGACGGGGTTAACCTGGGGATACTCGAGCAGGAGCTGGAAAAAGGCGCACCGGCGCTGATGTACGTGATCGCGGATTTTCACAACCCCATGGGGGTTTCTACGAGCCTTGAGAAGCGCAAGCGGCTGGCGGCTCTGGCAGAGGAATATGGCTTTTGGATTGTCGAGGACGCACCCTATCGCAGGCTCCGCTACTGGGGTGAGGACATTCCCTCCATCTGGTCTCTAGCGCCGGAGCGTGTGCTGCACATGTCCTCATTTTCGAAAGTGTTGGCACCAGGGCTACGCCTGGGCTACGTAGTTGGTCCGACGGAAGCCATTGCCCCGCTGGCTGAGTGGGCGGTGGACTCGTACATCGGCCCGGTCTTGCCGACACAAGGCATGGTCTACGAGTACTGCCGGCGCGGGATGCTAGGGGCCAACATCGAGCGTTTGAAGCAGGTCTACCGTCCGCGATTGCAAACGATGCTTGCTGCTTTGGAGAAACACATCCCGCAGGTCAACTGGACGCGGCCAGAAGGCGGTTTCTATGTGAGCGGCAACCTGCCGGCGGGCAATGACATCGTTGGTTTTAAAGAGCGGGCCGTCACAGTGGGACTCAAGCTCTCCAATGGGCGCGGCTTTTTCCCCAACCCGGAGGATGGCAATCGTTTCCTGCGCATTCCGTTCTGCAGTCTGACACCTGAGGAGATCGAGGAAGGCGTCTCGCGCCTGGCGCGCTTGCTATAGAAAAGGTGACCTGATCTGTTGGTCGCAAGCGTTTAGGCCCAAATCGGGCGACAGTGGCCCGCACACAAAGGAGAAATGCCGTGCAACAGCAAAGGTTGGGTGTGCAGTCGCAGATAACCTTTCTTTATTATCGCGACCTGGGACCAATCTCCAGGTTTTACGAAGAGGTCATGGGGTTCAAACTGGTCGAGGATCAAGAGTTTGCCAAGATCTATCGCGTGAACAAGAATGCCTATCTGGGGATTGTGGACGAAAAAAGAGGGTTCCACAAGGCGCAAGAAAAGAGCGCGGTGCTCATTACCCTCGTCGTTGACGATGTTTCAGGGTGGTATGATTATTTGAAGCAACAGGGCGTCAAAATCGTGCGGGAGTTGCGTGAGATAAAGGATATCCAAATCCGGTGCTTTTTCCTGGAAGATCCGGGTGGGTACGCTATGGAGGTACAGCAGTTTCTCAAACCGGAAATCGCGCGGATCTTTGCCCCGACCGGTTAAACACCGCAGAATAGGATGGACGACTCTTTAAGATGAGTGCCTTTCGTGACCTTTCACCACTGCTGAAGCCCGGGTCGATTGCCGTGGTGGGCGCCTCGGAACGACCTGGGAGTGCCGGCCAGTTGGTCCTGGATAACCTGCGTCATCTAGCGTACGAGGGAACCGTATATGCCGTTCACCCCAGACACAAGGAGGTGTCAGGTTTCCCGTGTTACCCTGATCTGAAATCGCTGCCTGGCGCGGTGGATTCAGTAGCGGTTATGCTGGGTGCCGACAAGGTGTTACCCATTCTGGAGGGGGCGGTAGACATCGGCGCCCAGGCTGCGTGGGTGTTAGCCAGCGGCTTTGCTGAAGCCGGGCCGGAGGGCAAGGAGCGACAGGCTGACCTGGTCCGTTTTGCCGCAGAGACAGGTTTGATGGTGTGTGGCCCCAACTGTATTGGCGTGGCCAACTTGTTAGATCGGGTAGCGACGTACAGCGTTGCTTTGAGCCCGGCGACGCACGCGGGCGGCGTCTCGGCGGTCGTGCAAAGCGGCGCTGTCTGTCTGGGCCTGGCTAACGCGGCGCGTTTTGGTTTCCGTTACCTCATCTCCAGTGGCAACGAGGCCGTTCTGGAAAGCGCCGATTACATCGGCTATCTGGCCCAAGACGCTCACACCCGGGTAATCGTCGCCTTCCTGGAAGGCATCCGCAGCCCTCAGAAGTTTGTGGCCGCAGCACAGGCTGCGGCAGAGGCGGGCAAGCCCATCTTGCTGGTCAAAGTGGGACGCTCTGAGGTCGCCCGCCGGACGGTCCAGGCTCACACCGGCAGTCTAGCGGGATCCGACGTCGTGACTGACGCCGTTTTCCGTCGTCTTGGGATCGTGCGATTGGATACGTTGGACGAACTGGTGGAGGCGGCGGAGCTATTCCTTACCTGCCCGCTGCCTGAGGGTGAGGGCGTGGGACTGTTGAGCCTCTCCGGGGGGCAAATTGGCCTGGTGGCCGATCTGGCGCAGGACCTGGCTCTCACGTTCCCGCCCTTTTCTGATAAAGCCCGGCGAGCTCTGACTCAGATCATGCCTCCCTATAGCACCATCGCTAATCCTTTGGATGCCTGGGGCAGTGGCGACCTGGAAAAGAATTACCCGGCGTGTGTAGAGGTTGTCTCAAAGGAAGAGAACATCCACTTGCTGGCCGTGACGCGAGACACACCGCCACAGGTCGCCGACCGAGAGGTCGAGCAATCGCTTGCTGTGGCCGAGGCAGCGGTACGGGCTACCCAGGGCACCGGCAAACCTGTATTAATGTTCGCCAACCTTTCCACCGACTTTCAACCACAGGTCAAGCGCGTGTTGGCGGAGGGCGGTGTCCCTTATTTGCAGGGAACACGAGAAACCCTGCGCGCGATCCAGGCCTTTGTGCGCTATGCTAGTTTTCGCCGTCGTATGGGCGAGTCGCTTGACGCGGGCTGTCCTTCACCAGCCGACCTGTCAGATTGGCGCAGGAAGCTGCAGGGGATGCGCGGTGCGCTGTCGGAGGTGGAGGGGCGTCGACTGCTGGCGGCCTATGGCATCCCTGGGCCGAGGGAAGCCGTGGCGACTACCGCGGAGGAGGCCACTAAGGTGGCCCGGCGCATCGGTTACCCCGTGGTGCTCAAGATTCTCTCCCCCGATATCCAGCACAAAACGGAGATTGGCGGCGTGCGGGTCGGCTTGGAAAGTCCCACGGCCGTCGTCACAGCCTTTGGTGAGGTGATGGCGGCAGCCAGGCGACATCATCCCCAGGCGCGGTTGGACGGCGCACTGATCCAGGAGATGATCTCTGCCGATGGCGTGGAGGTCATTCTAGGCGTACTGCAGGACCCAGACTTTGGCCCGGTGGTCGTCTTTGGCTCGGGCGGGATTCTCGTGGAACTCCTCAAAGACTCCTCTCTACGTCTGCCGCCGCTGAGTCACCGCGAGGCTTTGCAGATGATCCAGGAGACGCGCGGAGCGCGTTTGTTACAGGGATTCCGGGGGCGACCACCGGCCGATGTGAACGCGCTGGCTGACGCCCTGGTGCGTGTGTCTCAGTTGGCACTAGATCTGGGGGATCTGGTCGCTGCGCTAGACATCAATCCGCTAGTGGTTTTGCCCAGCGGACAAGGGGTGCGAGCGGTAGACGCGCTGGTCGAGATCACTTCTTGAGCGTTATTTCAGCCGCAGGAGATGGAGGACGTGAGGGTGTTTAAACCGTGCCCACGCACGCAGAATGTGTTCACGCGCGACGGCAGGCCGCTGGTCGCCAAGGTGCCGCATCTCAACGGAGATTACTTGCCAACCTCGATAGATACGGCTCTGCGCCTGTTGGGGGGGCTGGACAAGGCTATTCAGCCCGGTGACCGGGTGATGGTCAAGCCCAACTTTAACTGTTCGTATGCCTTGCCGCTTTCGACAGACCTGGGCTTTCTGGCAACGGTCATCGAGATTCTCCAGGATGCGGGCGCCAAAGTTTCCGTGGGTGAATTGTCGGGCAAAGCCGACTGGCCGACGGACAAGGTGGTTACCAATCTGGGCGTGATGCCTGTGCTACGGCGCTATGGCGTGCCATTTATCAACTTTGAACACGACGAGTGGATCCCGCTGGAGGTCAAAGGACGATACTGGCGGTCATTCCGCGTGCCGCGCAGTATCTATGAGGCGCAGAAGCGTGTCTACCTTGCCAATATGCGCTGTCACTCCTCGGCGCGCTTTTCGGCGTCACTCAAGTTGAGCGTGGGGTGCATCGACTTAAAGGACCGTCAGTTCCTGCACGAGGACCGCGAGACGGTGGAGGCCAAGGTCGCCGAGTTAAACCTCGCGTGGCAGCCCAACCTGGCGTTTATCGATGGGCGACGCAGCACGGTCACCGCTTATGGGCGCGGGGAGTACGTTTATCCCAACGTGATTATGGCTTCCGGCGATATGGTGGCCCTCGACACGGAGGCCGTCAGGAACCTGAAGCGCTACCCGGAGCAGAACCGGCTCGATATTCCGCTGGAGCAGATGGGGCAATTGAAGACGGCGCAGGAGCATGGGCTGGGGTCGATGGACTATATCGTCGTCGAAGCGCCGGCCCACACACGCACCGAGCAGCGAGCCAAGTATTAAGTGAACGGCAAACAATAGGGGCGCGAGTGCCGCGCCCCTATTGTCGTCCTTTTCGTTTCTTAGCTACTGCGCCGCAAACATCTCGATCTGGGCAAAATCGTCCGGCCCCAGCGTCTGCGGGTCGGCATCAGAGGCCGGGTAAGTGTTCAGCATCTCTTCCTGAGTGGGTGTAACGTCGGCGGGCCAGGCGATGTCCAAGAGACGGGTGTGATTGGTGTCATCGGGTGCGCCGCCAAAGCGCCATTGCTCGGCATTGGGGTTCACGTCGCGGATGCGCCAGACGCCGCCCGCCGGGAAGCCCTCCTGCCCGGCCAGCGTGGCGGCGTAGGCCCAGTTCTCCGGGTCATCGCCCAGCACGCTCTTGGGCACGCGCACCGTCACCTTGCTCTGGCCGGGGTCGGCGATGATGACCAGCTCGGCGTCTGCCTGCGTGGGCAGGCCGTCATCGCCCACGACGTAGACGCCGGGCGTCCAGCCCTCGATCCAGACGGCAAAGTCCCAGGCGTAATCGGCGCTAAAGGCCACGTTGCGGCCGGGCAGCATCAGCCGTGAGCCGTTTGCAGGCCCGTCCTGGTCAACGTAAACGTCAAAGGTTTGCACCGACAGGCCGTTTGGAGAACCCCACACGTTCTCCACTGGACCGGCGACGGTGAACTTGAACACGATGTTTTCCTCGTCATAGCCCACGGAGAAGCTGGTCATATCATAGGCGCCGGGTTGGTGGACAGCGTCGGTAGCGTAGGTGTAACTGCCCGGACCGTGGTCGTCTCCCTCAGGATCGGTGATTTCCAACACGAGCGTGGTCAGCCCCAGGTCGGGCACGGCGACCTGGGCCGGACCGGCGTTGGGCAACATGGTCAGGTCGCGAGCGGCGTCGGCGGCACCTTGGCTAAACAGGGCGCGCATGCTGATGCGGTCTCCGGTGTCTAGCTCGCCCAGAACCTCAAAGGGGATGGCCAACTCTAACACGGTGCTATCGGTGCTGCCCCCCGCTACGTTTTCGAGGGCCTGTGGGTCCAGCCATGCGCCCTCACCGTCGGCGGCAGAGAGCGTCGCATCCTCTACCGCACCGCCGCTCAGGACGACCTCGGCCAGCCGCGTCGCACCAAAGCCCAGCAACGTCTCTCCCCAGCCGAAACGGCTAAAGGGATTGGCGTTACCGCCGCCCGGGGGCAGCATATACAAACCGATGACCGCATCGCCCAACTCGCCCCAGCTTTGCCGAGCGTCCACGCGCAGGTAGAGGTTCTGGGCGTCAAAGCCAAAGCAAAAGCTTTCGAGCACGTCGTCGGCGGAGGCCATAACACCTCCCGAAAAGAGGTAGCAGCCGGCCGCGTCCCACTCTCCCGCGCTGATCTCGCCGTCGATGGTTGGGGCGATGAGATCGGTGGCTGATTGGTCGGGCGATTGGGCCTGGAGGGGGATGACGGGCACGTCGAGAAAAGTGGGCGGCTCTTCGCCCAAGATCACGTAGACTTGCTTGAGCGTGTTGCGAAAGGCCGCGTCAAAGGTCTCATCTTGACCCGAGTTCTGGTCCGCGCCGTACCACCAGAACCAGTCGGAGCCTTCGGCGATATACATTTGGTCCATGGCTGTAGCCAGTGTCTCCTCGTCGATTTGCCGCATACCGCTGACGTACTTTTGCGCCATGTCTCGGGTCCGATACAGGTAGCTCCAGGCCAGGTTCTCCTCGTCCTCGCCGATCCAGGTAGAGAAATCGTGGCTGATCCAGGAACCGGCCCACAGGTCCTCGATCGTCGGCTGGTCGGGCGCCAGCGCCAGAAACTCGGACGGGGTGACGGTTTTGATGAGCGCATCCTCGGACAGCTTTTGGTAAAGGGTGTGCAGGAACTCTTTGCCGTCGTTTTCGTAATATTCCCAGGCGTTTTCGCCGTCGAGGATGACGGTGACCAGGTGTGGGCCTTTGGCGCCCGAGGCGATCAGCCCGTCACGGATGTCGTGAACCCGCTTGACCAGGTCGGCCGCGGCCACCTTGCCCGGCAGGCCGGAATAGGTAAACCCAACCTTGTCGGAGATGACCACATCGCGAAAGACCATCGCTACAGGGACATTATCACCGCCAACGACATAATAGGGGCGGTACATTTTGTCCAGATCGACCACCAGGTCATCCGCCCCGCGCGTAAAGCCGTCCATCCCCAGTGACTTGGCCAACACGCCTTCGTCTGAGGCCATCCACTGGATGCCCGCTCGACTGACCATGTTGACGATGATCTGGGCCACTGAGCCCTCGCCAGGCCACATACCGCGTGGGTCTATGCCAAAGTGGTCGCGGTACAGATCGACGCCCTTTTCCAAATGCGCCAAGGCGTCGTTACCGAAACGGAAAGGCGGCACCGGCAGGTTGGCCGACGGCATGGCCTGCTGGGCCTGGTTGGTGTCCACGATTAAGGGCAGGATGGGATGGGCATAGGGTGTCATCGTGACCTCGATTTGCCCCGCCTCTTGTAGCTCCTTGTGGACCAGGATCACCTCGCCCACCAGTCGCAGGTGTTCGCCCAACACAACTTGCTTGTCCGCTTCGCTATAGTCTCGCTCCTTGTCCACCAGCGCCTCGAGTGGCTCCTCGGCCAGCCAGTCGGGGTCGGTCCAGGCCAGGTTGAAGAGCACTTGCAGGTCGCGAAAGTCGCTTTCAGACCAGGTGACCGCTGTCTCTTCAGGTGTGCTCAGGCGGGCATCGGCCAACTCTTGATAGCGCGGGAAGCGAGCGATGATTTTGGGATTGGTGTCAAAAAAGCGCTGCACGATGTAGGCCTTGTCCTCGTCGCTCAGTTGGTCGGCGGGCTTTTCGGTCATCACCCAGGGTAGATCTTTGGCTCCGGCCAGCAGGTCGTCGATTTGCCGGATGAGGCTGGGAGTCAGGTTGAAGGTGGCGTGGACGTCGGGATAGCCTTTCAAGATCGCTGCCATGTCCACGTAATCCTTGGCGGCGTGATTGCGCACCCAGGGTTTGTCGTAGATGTTCGTGGCTGGGTCCTTAAAGTAGACCGGCTGGTGCTGGTGCCAGATGATGGCCAGGTAGATAGGGGCTTCGGCGACTGGCTCTTCGGTTGGCGGTGGGGGGGCAACGGGTGCTGCCGTCACCGTAGCGGTCGGCGGTGGGGGAGCAGTGGCCGTCGGTTCTTTCTCTCCGCAAGCCGCCAGGATCAGAGCCAGTACGATCAACCCATAGACCATTCTACGCATTTTCCCTCCTCCTCTAGGTTCTGTTTTAGGCAGTGCTTTGGATCAGAACTATGTCTTTTTCTCCAATCTGCGGCCCGTGATCAGGCTAGAGACCCCTTTTAGCATTGAGATGATGCCCACAAAGATCACGTCTACGAACAGGGTAATGCCAAATGCCAACAGGAGCAGGCTCAAGGCTGTCTCTATCGGTTCCGCCAGACGATTCATCAGGTCTGGACCCCGGCCTGCGAGGGCGACCAACCCCACGATAAAGACGATAAAAGCTACCATCGGCCATAGGGACTCTCGATCGGAGGCGCTAGGCAGCATCGCGTTGCTGATGGCAAAGATCAGGTAAAGCCAGATCCAGGCGTCGTTCACCTTAAAGGCCGCCTGGATCGCTTCGAGCATGCCGCGACTGTCGCTCGTCCTGGCGGCCTCAATGACGGTGCCCACGTCGAAAATCTGCTGGCCGATCAAGACTACTGCGATGCTACCCACGATCAGGGGTGCCGAACCGATGATCAGTCCCCGGATAAAGTCGGGTTTGTCCATCACAACGGCGCCCATCTGTACTTTTTCACCCTGAATGTTGGGGCGCAGTGATATCTTGCGGACGCGCACGCCCAACAAGCTGGCCGCCAGGTAGTGGCTAAACTCGTGTAGGGCTACGCCAGGCAGCAACAGGATCTGGTATAGGTAAATCGCGAGGGTCTCGTGGCTGGTCAGGAGCCAGGCCAATCCGTACAGCCCCTGGTGAACCTGGCGCACGCACCACAAGAGTGGCCCTAGCAACAACACTGTCCACAGTACGAGTCCCCAGTTCATCGGCGAGTGATAATGTCATAGACCCTTGGCTTCGATAGCGCCGCGCACAATATCCGCAAAGCTATCGGCTTTGAGGCAAGCACCGCCAACCAGTGCCCCGTCAATTTCTGGCTGGCTCATAAATTCGTGGACGTTGGCCGGTTTGACGCTACCACCGTACTGGATGCGGACCTGTGCCGCCACCGCGTCGCCATAAAGCTCTGACAGGACGCCGCGAATCGCCTTGGCGATGATCTCGTTGGCGCCCTCGCCTGTCGCTGGCACGCCAGTCCCGATGGCCCAGATTGGTTCGTAGGCAAAGATCAAGCGCATTACCTGCTCAGTGCTGACGTTCTTTAACGCACCGCGCACTTGATCACCCACAAAACCAACTGTCTCGCCGGCCTTGTTCTGCTCCAGATTCTCGCCCACGCAGACGATGGGGATCAGGCCATGTTCAAAGGCGGCATGGATCTTGTGATTCACACCCTCGTCCGTCTCGCCAAAGTACTGGCGGCGCTCCGAGTGGCCCAGGATGACATACTGGCACAGCTCTTTGAGCATCAGCGGCGAGACCTCGCCGGTAAACGCGCCCTGGGGTTCCCAATACATATTTTGTGCCCCGAGGCCAATGGCGGCGTCGCCGATGGCCTGACGGACCGTCGTCAGTGCCGTAAAGGGTGGGCAGACGACCACGTCTACTTTTGAATGATCAAAGCCGGCCAATTCGGACTTGAGTCCTTTGACCAGGGTCACTGCCTCGTCCAGAGTTTTGTGCATTTTCCAGTTTCCAGCCAATACAGGCGTGCGCATAGTTGCTCCTTTCGCATAAAGCCTAATTCAGGGTGTCTCTGCGTCCTCTTGATCGAGCCTTTCAAGAATGATCTGGATGCGTCTTACCAACAGTGGAGGGGCACGAGGAGATAGTTGAGCCTGTCTCAATTCTTGACGGGCGAGCCTCAAGTTCCCCAATTGCCAGAAAAACACTCCTTGTGCAAAGTGCGCCTCGGGAGATTCCGGGTCGATGTTGAGTGCGCGATCGATCTCAGCCCGGGCGCCCTCGAGGTCTTCGACTTCAATGGCTAGATAGGCGCCCAGATAAGCGTGGGGTTCGGCCATATCCGGTTCAAACTCAATTAACCATTCCAGTTCCGGCACGGCTTGTTCCCAGTAATCGGCGACGACGAGCGCTTGTGCCAGATTGAGCCGCAGAGCAGGGTCGCTGGGGTTGGCGTCGACACCCTCATATAGCACCTCAATAGCAAAATCCCATTCACCGTACTCGAAAAGCAGGCGCGCTACCTCCCGGTAAACCTCGGTCGCCTCCGGATCCTGCCAGACCGCCTCTTCAAAGACCTCGAAAGCAGCCTCGGTGTTTCCACCGGCGAATAATTCGCGCCCAAGATCAATGTAGAGCGCGCTATCTTCGAGCTCAGATAGAATCTCAAAGGCATAATCCCATTCACCTAGTTCGAACAGCAGGCGTGCTAACTCCCGGTAAATCTCCGTCGCCTCTGGATCCAGCATGATCGCCTCTTCAAAGACCGTCAAGGCTGCGTCAATTTCTCCGTCGGCGAGCAGTTCGTGCCCTAGCTCGACGTAGAGCGCGCTATCTTCGAGCTCAGATAGAATCTCAATGGCAGGGTCCCATTCACCGTACTCGAACAACAAGCGTGCTATCTCCCGGTAAACCTCCGTCGCCTCTGGATCCTGCACAATCGCTTCTTCAAAGACCGCCAAGGCTGCATCAGTGTCTCCGTCGGCGAGCAGTTCGTGCCCTATTTCAACGTAGAGCATGCCGTCTTCGAGTGGAGGCAGGTCGTCAGAAGATGGCAGCTCTTCAGGCGCTTGATCCAGGGTTGGCCGTTCAACTGTCACAGGCTGGGGCTCGTCATCCCTGGCGCCGCCCAGTAGCAGGATTGCCCCCGCAACCACCGCCGTCAGAATGGCCAAACCGCCTGCGAGTATCAACCAGCGTGCCATCCTGGCACGGGCCGGTTTCCCCCGCCGTTCTGTCCTCGCAGCCGGAGCGGCTGTGGGTTCGGGCTGCGGTTGAGCGGGTGGTTCTGGGGCTCGCGGTTGGGAAGGTACGGTTTCCCTTGAGACTGCCGTCGGCGCACTGGCCGGTCGCGCCGGAGGGATGGCGGCTACTCCAGTGACCACCTGTTCCACCGCCGTCACCAGCTCTAGCGCCGAGGCATAGCGGTCGTCGGGCTCTTTGGCCAGTGCTTTGAGCAACACTTTCTCCAGTGCCGGCGGCAGGTTGGGGTTGACGGAGGTGGGTAGGGGTAGGGGGGTGTAGATGTGATCGTGGATTACCGCAAAAGGTGTGTCGGACTGAAAAGGCACACGCCCGGTGAACAGCTCATAGAGCACGACGCCGAAGGAATAGATGTCGGTACGGGCGTCTAGCTCGCTCTTGCCGATGGCTTGCTCTGGCGAGATATAGTAAGGTGTGCCCACCATGGCGTCGCGGGTCAACGAGGACTCGCCTGCTTGCACGATGCGCGCCAGACCAAAGTCGGTCAGGAACACCCGACCATCATCGCTCAAAATCACGTTGCTGGGCTTGATGTCGCGGTGCAGCACGCCTTGTTCGTGGGCGTAGTTCAGTGCTTCGCCCATTGGGCGTATCACGTCCAGAATCTCGGGCAGTGAGAGTTGGCCCTGTTCCAGCCGCGCCTTGAGGGTCTCGCCCTCGACAAAACGCATCACCAGGTAGGGTGAGCCTTTATGCTCGCTAAAGTCGTACACCGGTACGATGTTGGGGTGCTCCAGTCTGGCGACGACCCGCGCCTCGCGCTGGAAACGGGCCAAAAAATTAGCATCCCCCTTGAAGGCAGGATGCATCACCTTGAGCGCTACGTAGCGATCGAGGGCAGCGTGGTAGGCCTTGTACACTGTCGCCATGCCGCCACTGCCCAGTTGTTCTACGACGCGATAGGCGCCTACGTTTTCTCCAGGGGTAAAGCTCATTTTTCGATCCCTCGACCTTTCTTTCCGGTTCGTAACTGCACAGGCTGTCTGCAGAATGACACTCGCTGAGCAGTCACCCCGATTAAAAGAACGACTTTATTATAGCAGGTAGTGGTAAACAATTCAACAATGGATCGTCATCTGCTCCAGACGCTTCCGGTTCACCTGTACGCCGATTCCCGGTCCCGTTGGTACGGTCAGGGTGCTGTCCGCGTTGAGTACAAAGGGCGGGTCGGCGACGTCGGGGTCATAGTAGCGTGCTGTGGCCGACAGATCGCCAGGCAGTGTGTAACCCGGCAGTGACGCGATCGCCACGTTGGCCGCCCGTCCCACACCGGTTTCCAGCATCCCGCCGCACCACACCGGCACGCCCTGTGCGCGGGCCAGGTCGTGGATCTCACGCGCCGCGGTCAACCCACCCACGCGTCCGACCTTGATGTTGATGATCCGGCACGCACCGATCTCTAGTGCCCAGCGCGCGTGGGCCGGTGAAGTGATGCTTTCGTCCAGGCACAGGGGTGTGAGTAGACGGGCCTGCAGTTTGGCGTGGTCGACGATGTCGTCGTAGGCCAGCGGCTGCTCGATCATCAGCAAGTTGTATTCGTCCATGGCCTCAAACAGCGGCGCATCGGCTAGTTGATAAGCGGAATTGGCGTCCACCATCAAAGGTAGGTCGGGAAAGCGCCCTCGCACTGCCCGCACCGTCTCCAGGTCCCAGCCGGGCTTGATCTTGATTTTGATGCGGCGGTAGCCTTGGTCAACGAAGCGCTGGATGCGAGTAAGCAAATCGTCCACGGTCGGTTGCACGCCCACGCTGACGCCGACGGTCACTCTCCCTCGGCGTGGCGCGTCGTAACGGCCTGGCGGTGCC
>CBFDAD010000016.1:0-13041 GCA_965602705.1 uncultured bacterium | reverse complement strand
TGCAGACAGCACAGGTTGGCAGCAAACACCTATCCGCAACCTCGTCCTCTCCCCACCCAAGAATGCATCCCCCAGAACTACGTCCCAATTGTTCATCACCACCGACAAAGGAGTTTACGTGTTCGAACCGTAGGTGCCTCACTTGGTGGCGTCTCTGCCGCTGCGCTTGCGAAAACTCAAACGCAGCGGCGTTCCGGTAAACGGATATACGGCGCGGATTTGATTCTCCAAATAGCGGGCGTAGCTAAAGTGAACCAGATCGGGATCGTTCACGTGAAAGACGAAAATCGGCGGGTCTACAGCCACTTGACTGGCGTAATAGATCTTGAGGCGCCTGCCTCGCTTGCTGCGTGGATAATGCCGCTCCACCGCCTCGCGTACCAAACGGTTGAGTTGCGACGTCGGCACTCGCACAAAGCGCTCCTCTTGTACGCGCAAGGCCGTCTCCAAAACCCGCCCCACCCGTTGACCGGTCAGCGCCGAAACAAATAGCACCGGCACATAATTCATAAAGTTTAGCTCAGCCCGCACCCGTTGACCGTACTCCACCATTGTGTAGGTGTCTTTTTCGATGGCATCCCACTTGTTGACGACGATCACCACGCTAACGTGCTCATCGAGGATCATACCAGCAACGTGCGTGTCTTGCGCCGTGATGCCTTCCACGGCGTCAATCAGCAACAAGGCCACGTCGGCCCGCTGAATAGCCCGTAGTGCCCGTAACACGCTCCACTTTTCCACGCCCCGCTCGATGCGGCCGCGGCGACGAATGCCAGCCGTGTCAATCAGCGTGACAGGGCAGCCGTGATAAGTAAGCCGGGTATCAACGGCATCACGAGTGGTGCCGGGTATAGGGCTAACGATGGCTTGCTCCCGACCCAGCACCTTATTGAGCAATGAAGACTTGCCCACATTGGGCCGACCAACAATCGCAATCTTGGTCGATTCATCCTCCTCTTCCTCAGTGGGTGCTGGGGGCAAGAGCGTCACGACGTCATCCAGTAGATCACCTACACCGGTGCCGTGTAGAGCCGAGATGGGGTATGGCTCTCCCAGCCCCAAGACATAGAACTCCACAGCAGCGTCGCGCCGCGCGGCATTATCGGCCTTGTTGACCACCAAAAGCACTGGCTTGGCGGCACGGCGCAGTATGTTGGCTACTTCCTCATCAGCAGCGGTGGGACCAGTCTCAGCGTCACCCAGCACCAACACAACGTCTGCTGCCTCAATAGCCAACTCCGCCTGGGCACGGATCTGGCGGATGAACAAGGCTGAATTCTCGGTCAGCAGTTCGACGACTTTTTTACCACGTCCCAGGTCAACCTTTTCGAGAACCCGCTCAGGCAACACCTCGATGCCGCCAGTATCCACTACGGTAAATAACAGGCCAGACCACTCGCAGTCAGCCTGAATCCGATCACGGGTAGTGCCAGGCGTGTCATCCACCACTGCCAGACGTTGTCCAACCAGGCGATTAAAGAGCGTTGATTTGCCGACGTTAGGACGGCCGACGAGAGCTACGAGCGGCTTGCGCATAGTACCTTTGACCTTCTATTCATCTTGGGGCGTCGCCGTCGGGCTTGGCGCTCGCACAATCTTGACTTGAATTACAGAGGGGATAATGCTATCCACGGTGATCCCCTCGGGCTGGATGACAACCGGCTCAATTTGCTCTTCCTCACCCAGACGCAGACCTGACAAGTCGAGGATAACGCGTACGTCTTCGTCGAGTAGGGCAGACAGGCGCGGGCGGGGTCCCGAGAGAATCACTTCAACCACTTGGGGCGAGGCGTTGGCCATTAGTCCAGATTGCAACCCCTGGAAGGTCAGAGTGCGGGTCACGGTCACGCTATCCAGAAAAGGCTCAATATCGATTGTGACTTGTACAGCCGGCGTCTCGGGGTCGAACATTGAGATACCTGGAGGGAGTTCGAGAGGCAGTCTTTCAACTACGTGTTCGGTGCGGCCTTCTATAGAGATCGGCGCGGTCGTCAGAAAACCAGGTAAATCCTCGAGAATGAACACCGGGCCTAACACTCGCACGACCGGGGGGTTAATGCTGACGTTGGTAACACGGTAGCCTTCCGCTGGCTGGCCCAACTGATCCAAAGTCACCGACATCTCTTTAATATTGGGCAACGGCTCTACAGGCACACGCACCTGAACTTGCTCCGGCTGCAGAGTCACCCCGTCCACCCGCTTGCCGTCGGCGTTAACAGGAGTTAAGACAGCCGCGTCCTCTTCCACTGTATCCTGTGCCCCTTGCAGCGAGATGCTGGTCGACGCATGAGTCACCTGATCTACCTGCGAGGCAGGACCACTCACTTTGACAGTATCCGATAGAACGATTGGCTCATCAGCCTGGTAGCCTAGATCTGGTTCTCCTCGAACCTGGACGTAAACCGGCACCAGGCGCTCCCGAATCGCCTCCAGCTCGATCAAAATCCATTCTGGCTCGACCTCAAGAATCACGGCTGGCTCCAAATCAATAGAGACCTCCGCCTGAACCCAATACCCCCCCGGTTCCAACGGCGACACGTCAGGAGACAGGTCAAGTATTGCCGTAAACTGCCCTGGTTCCAACTGTTCCCACACGGACTGGGGAGCCTGCAACCGAACGCTTACACCCTGCTGCCAGCCGTCTACCAGATAGGTGCCAGGCGGCTGGTTAATTACTTTAACGGGAATAGGTTGATCGAATTCGTCCTCAAGAATCGGGTCATCGTCCCATTCGGCCGCAACCCATACTACCACGGCAACAATCAGAGCCAACAGCACTAAGCCCACATTTCCAAGCAGCCAGCGGATCATGTCACCCTCTCCTTGCTGCTGGCTGAACGGATTTCAGCACTGCCAGGCCCACGCGCGAGGTCAATCTTTCTATCTGCTTCCTGTCCTGCGCGATCGCGCCCCAGCCGACGTCGGATCCAGGTCAAGCTAAACGGAATCGCTCGTCCCAACCTGGGCTGATAAAACGCGCTCAAGACCGCTCCCAGGCGGTCAGCATCAAGTCGGCGAATAATCCGCCCATTGTGAGCGATGGAAGTGCTGCCCCGCTCCTCAGAGACAATGATGGCGATCGCATCCGTTGTCTCTGTGACACCTATACCAGCACGGTGTCGTAGCCCCAAACGACGATCAGCCAAGAAGGCAGTGGTGAGGGGCAACACGCAAGCCGCTGCCAGGATGCGTCCATCGCGCACAATGACACCGCCGTCGTGCAGAGGGGTGTGAGGGTCAAAGACCGTCAGAAGCAATTCAACGGTATAATCAGCGTTGAGGCTTACACCGGTGTCAGCGTACTCCTGCAAACCTGTCTCTCGTTCCAAGACAACAAGTGCACCGTGGCGACGCGCGGCGAGATTGCGACAAGCCGAGACAGTGATCTCGATTAACGCCTCAACGCCATCCTTCTCGCCAGTCCCTGGGCTGAGTACTGCGCTAAGTCGCCCCATCCGCTCCAACGCTCGTCGCAGCTCAGGTTGAAAAACAACAGGTATTACCACCAACAATGCAGGGATTGCCTGGCGTAACAGCCAGCTGAAAGCGCGCAGTTGAAATACACTGGTCAACAAGCTAATGATAGCTATGAGCAGTATAATGCCCCGCAACAGAGGGACCGCTTGAGTTGTACGTACCAGGTAGAGGAGCGAAAAAAGTGCCGACGCTACCAGCAGTATGTCTAAAACGGCCACCCAATCCAGTCTTGTAAATATCCACCACAGTTCAATCATCTCAAAATCGATTACGTGATCTGCTCCAATAGTTGTCGATAAGCATCAACATTCTTGGGACCCAGAGCGATAATCGCTCTGATGGTTGCCACCGCTTCCTGGATTCGTCCCGCCTGCAACTGCGACTCACCCATCGCGTCCAGATGTGCGATGCCTCCCTCTTTGTCCCCGGTCTCAATGCATAACTGTGCGGCCCGCTTGTGCAGCGCCAATGCCTCTGGTCGAGTTTCTGCCAACGCCTCCACTGTGTCCAGCGCCTTTTGTAGTTCATCCTGACCACGGTACAGCTCGATTAGTTGGTCCAGCTCGGTCACGGCCTCGTTACGACGCTGCAAGTTTAAATACAACTCCACCAGATTCTGCCGGGCCCTTACGTCTTCAGGCACCGCATCCTTGAGCTGAAGATAAACCTCGATAGCGCCGCGCCAGTCCAGCCGATGTACGTCAATGTCACCTAACCGATGCAAGATGCGAGCCGTCCACTTTGAGCTATCCGCCACACGGGAGGCCAGACCTAACGCTTCCTCGTATTGCTCGCGCGAGGCTTCTATTTGGGCCAGTTCATAATGGGCGTCAGCCAGGGCCAGTAGATGTTCCAGCGCCTGTTCAATCATATCGTGCTCTTGCAGCAATAGAATCAATTTGCGACGGACATCCAGTTCCATCGGCGCATTACTGAGCACTTGCTCATAGAGTTTCAAAGCCTGGTCTATCTCATCTCGCGCGGCATAGGTATCGGCGACAAAGAGTAATTTGCTAATGGCCTTCTCAACCTGGTTGGTCTGCATCAACAACCTGGCTAAATACAGGTGCAGTGGTAGGTAGTGAGGTGCGTATTCAATCGCCCCCAAGCACTGCTCTGCAGCCGAGTTAAACAGGCCCCGCTCAAAACATTCTTGCGACTCGACCATCGAGGCCAGGACACGTTCGTGCTTTGGAAGGATCAGGATTTCGGCCAAGCTAATCGCACGCCCCTCACCCAAACGATCTACCTTCTGACGGATTTCAAACAGCCTTTCCTCCCATCGCTCACCGCTCAGAAACTCAACCAAAGAGTTGACAAAGGCAACCACTGGTTCACGCCCATCATTGTCAGCATAGCTCCGAGCCAGAGCGTCGTACGTTTGCCGCAACTCGTCGGCTTTCTCCGGCCCCACCGTGGAAAGGTCCGCCTGCTTGAGCACCTCAATAAAGTGCATCAGCGCCTCGTCCAAGTGTCCAAGCGCGCGCAAGCATTCACCCAAGGCAAAGTGAGCCCCCAACGCATACTCGGGATCACGCACAGCCTGTTGGAATTGCTCAATCGCCTCTTCAAAACGCAGCGTTTCCTGATAGAGCAATCCCAGGCTAAAGTGAGCAGCGGCGTGGTCGATTCCGCCCCCGATAGCCTTCTCATAATTGTCAATGGCCCCATCAACATCACCGCGTGTCTGACAATCAATGCCCTGCATCATCAAAGCGGTGAGTTCCATATCACCAAAGCCACTATCCTCCAGCAACGATCCCGCTAGCTCCGTCAGCGCTTTCTGGCGGGTCGTTTCGACAGGGCTAAAAGTGCTTTCGCGCTTCTCGGACACAGCTTCGGACGTGGTATAAAGCAACTCGGTTGGTTCTTGTTTAATCAGTTCACTCAATAAATGGCCGTGTTGTAGAGCTTCGATAGCCGTCAACACGGCAGAGTTGCGCGGATCAAGCTCTAACGCACTTTGACAGACGGCCGTCGCTTGTTCCTCTTGGTCTTTTTGCTGATAAATCGCTGCGAGAGCAAGATATTCACGAACGGCCTTGCGGGTCTGCCCCATACCAGTGTAAGCCTTAGCTAACCTCTCGTGGGCGGATTCATTGTCAGGGGCGACTTTTTCCAGATGTTGCCAGACGATAACCGCCGAGTCCACGGCCTTGCGGCGCAAATGCAGGTCAGCCGCGTGGAGCCAGGTTCGAGCCGCCCCCGCCACATCTCCTAATTGTTCTTGCAGCTCAGCCACCCTTGCCACGGCCGAGGGATCATCTGGCGTCAGGCGTGCAGCACGCTGGTACACCTCGAGTGCATCCCCCACACGGCCCGCCTGAACCAGCGCCTGCCCCAGGGCAACATAAGCCGGCGCTTCTTCAGGAAACTCGGAAACAGCCCGTCGGTACTCGGCTATTGCCTTGTCCCACTGCTTATCCCAAGCAAAATTGGTTCCCCGGCGCATGGCCTGCTCAAAAACCTGCCGATTGCCAGCCACAACATCCTCCTGACTGGTAGAATGTCCACTACTTCCTGTCTGCCATAAGCTCTACGAGAATCGCTTTTTGTGCATGCATCCGGTTCTCGGCTTGATCGAAAAATACCGAGTGCGGCCCATCAGCGACAGCGTCGGTGACCTCTTGGCCACGATGGGCCGGCAAACAATGCATAACGATCACATCTTCCCTTGCCTCAGCCACCAACGCTTCATTAACCTGGTAGGGAGGAAAGATGCTGGCGCGTTTCTTGGTCTCATCCTCCTGCCCCATACTGTACCACGCATCCGTATAAATCACGTCCGCGCCTGCAACAGCCGCGTGAACGTCTGTCGTCTGTTCAATCTTGCCCCCGCTTTCGAGGGCGAACTTTTGTGCTAAGCGTATGTCATCAGCCTGCAAAAGATAGTCCTGCGGGCCCGCCATAACGAAATCCATCCCGAGCTTGGCCGCTCCGAAGAGTAGCGAGCGCATCACATTGTTACCATCGCCTACGCACACCAACTTTAAACCCTTCAACGCACCCTTTTTCTCCCAAATGGTGAAAAAGTCAGTCAGGCCCTGGCAGGGGTGATTGTAATCACTCAGCCCGTTGATGACCGGCACACGAGAATACTCGGCCAACTGCAGGATGTGGTCGTGTGCAAAGACACGCGCCATGATACCATCTACGTAGCGAGAGAGCACGCGGGCCACGTCGGGGACGCTTTCCCGCGCGCCCAGTCGAATCTCGTTCGGTGACAGGTATAGCGCTTGTCCACCCAAGTGGATCATCCCCATTTCAAAAGAAACGCGGGTACGCAGGCTAGGTTTTTGAAATAGCATTCCCAAAGTCTTACCCGCCAGGAGCGGCTGATTGCCAGTGGCGAGCCACTCATCCTTGAGCTTCCCGGCCAGGTCCAACAATCCTTGAAACTGGGTGGGGGTGAGGTCAGCGATGCTCAAATAGTGTTCCATGGTGTTATTTTACCTCCAAGATAGTGTTCCTGCTTGCGCTAGCACCAGTATACCACAAGGCGTGTCATAAAAAAAGCAATCCCACTCAGCAAACCAACTGCTTGGCCTTGACGAAACGGCCAAGCACCATTAAGATGGTGGACAGTAAACAGCAAACAGGGGCAACGACCTCCCATGACCACCGTCTACCGAGGTGAAAATGTTCCACGCGATCTTGACCAAACTGCAAAAGACCGTCTCCGGCGTTGCTACCAAACAACTGGTCGCCGAAATCAGCCGCTATCATCGCATTCAGGCCAGCCCCGACTACCGCCGCGCAGCCGAGATGGTCTGCGAGACACTATTGGCCTGGGGTCTGGAGGCCCAAGTGCTCTCCTACCCCGCCGACGAATCGACCCGCTTTTGGGGAATGCGCATGTTCCAAGAGTGGAGCGGCGTCGCTGGTACTTTGCACCTGATCACACCTGCGGAGCAAGCGCGCCTTTTAGCCGATTATCGCGACGTGCGCCTGTCGCTCATTCCCCGCTCTACCCCTTTCGAGGGAGAGGCGGAGCTCATCGTACCCAGAAACAAGGGCGAAGAACCGGAAGACTATCAAGGGTTAGACGTAGCTGGCAAAGTCGTCGTTACCAACGGTCAAGTCGCGCGCGTGCACGAGCTAGCCGTCGAGGAACGGGGCGCGGTCGGCATAATCTTTGACGGCATGCGCACACTGGAACCAGTCTGCCCCGACTGGGCGCTGGCCGACGCGATTCAATATACATCCTTTTGGTGGTGGAACACCGCCAAGAAGGGCTTTGGATTCGCGCTGACGCCTCGCCGCGGTCATTGGCTACGCCGCCTGATCAACGAAGCCCAGGCTGACGAGCCGGTGCGGGTACGCGCCCGAGTTGTCAGCCGACTCTACGACGGCGCGATTGAGAACGTCACAGCCACGATCCCTGGCGAGACCAAAGATGAGATATTGTTAGCGAGTCACCTCTGTCATCCCACCCCGTGTGCCAACGACAACGCCTCAGGCGCAGCGGTGACGATGGAGGTGGCCCGCGCCTTGCACACCCTCATCGAGGCAAATGATTTACCCCGCCCTCGCCGGACTTTGCGCTTCCTGTGGATGCCCGAGATGACCGGCACGTATGCCTATCTGGCGAATCGCGCCAAAGAAACATCTCCCGCTCGCATGGTTGCCGGCTTGAACCTGGACATGGTGGGGGAAGATCAAGCACAGTGCGGCAGCGTCATGCTCATCGATAGCCCTCCTGAAGCCAACATTGGCTTTGCTGTAGATCTGCTGGAGCGCATCCGTGAGGGATTGTTCAACGAGAGCAAATCGGTTTCCGAACGCGGCAGGTATGCTTTGTTTCGCTACGCCACCGTTCCTTTCACCGGGGGTTCTGATCACTTTATTTTCTCCGATCCCACCGTTGGCGTGCCGATGCCCATGCTCAACCAGTGGCCCGACCGGTTCTATCACACCACTGCTGATGTCCTCGACAAAGTCAGTTCAGAGACGCTGACCAAGAGCTGTCTACTCGCTGGGACCTACATCTACTGGCTGGCGACGGCGGGCCGTCGCCAGGTCGAGTGGTTGGCCCACGAGATGACCGCACGTTTTAAGCAGCGCATCGTGAGTGATGTACAGAACGCACTCACAGCGACGGTGGTGGGAGACGCCTCCTCCCACTGCCCAAATCTATCCTGGCGCCATCGTCTGAACTATAGAATCGATCGACAGCGAGCAGCTTTCACGTCGCTACGCCGGCTCCAGACCGATTTCGATCCCAAGCCCTGGTCACGAGCAGTGACCTATTTTGCCACCAGCGAATGGGCTGCGGTCGAAGACTTGGTGCAAACCAATACCGACACAGCAGATAACCACGGCACCGCACCTACCAACGACCCGACTTTGCGTCAGCCTTCCGAGCCCGACACAAAAGAACCCACCCAAAGTGACCTTGGCGAAAACGCTCACCGGGTGCCGCGACGCCTGGTGCCTGGACCGATATGGGCACGTACCTTGCTGCGTTACTATCCGCAGGAGCTAACCCAGCGGTTCCGAGATCTGGAAAAAACGCACCAGGAACTCCCTCGCATTTTGCCCACGCTCGCCCTCTACTGGGCCGACGGCAAACGCACCGTGGCCGAGATCGTTAATCAAGTCCATTTGGAGACCGAAATACACGCACCCAAGTACATCACTGGCTACTTTGAGATTCTAGCCGAGTTGGGTATGATAGATTGGTAACCGTTTTCAAGCGCGCCACCACGAGCACCCGTTAGAGCGATTTGCCAAATCATTAAAATCAGATTAAAATAATAGGAATAGTCGGAATTCTAACATTATTCTGATGATTCTATGGTAAAAAAGAAGCGGACCGATAGATGTGATGCAGAAAGTTGAGTATCTTTGATCAAAAACCGGGATAGAGGTGTGAAGTTGGTAAGAGAGAAAATTGGCGAATTGGAATTGGAATGGTCAGATCAAGACGCGTTGGTCGAAGTCGTAGAGAATCTGCTGAAGGGACGGGACCATATCACTTATGAGGAACTCCGTTCTCTGCTACCAGAGGATGAGGATCGTACGAATTTGCTCAAAGCCCTGCTGGATACTGTCTCCGACATGGGCGTGTCCATTACTGACAAAGAGCTAAACACGGCTTACACAGAAAAGCCAACCAGCGAACTTGCTGATCTAGAAAACGTGCGCGCTGACGATTTGCTCAGCGTCTACCTCGCCGAGATGTCGCGAGAGCCATTGCTGACCTTCGACGAGGAGGTAGAACTGGCACGGCAAATTGAGTTGGGTCACCAAGCACAAAAAGCACTCAGAGAGACGGATTACCCCCCTGAAGAGTACGAGCGGTTGCACGCCCAGGTCGAGGCTGGACAAGCTGCGCGAGAACATCTTGGACAGGCCAACACCCGCTTGGTCGTCAGCATTGCCAAACGCTATCGTGGTTATGGTATCCCCTTCCCCGACCTGATTCAGGACGGCAACGTGGGCTTGATGCGTGCTGTAGACCGGTATGATCACCGCAGCGGCAATCGTTTTAGTACCTATGCTACCTGGTGGATTCGGCAAGCGGTCACCCGCTCGCTGGCAAACCAGGGCCGGGTGATCCGCATCCCGGTGCATATGGGCGGTCGTATGCGCGAAATGGCGCAGGTCGCTCAGCGCTTGGAGATGAAGCACGGACAGCGGCCCACGCCCGAGGAAATCGCTGCTGAGATGGGCGAATCGTCTAACAAGATACAGCAGATGATGCGCTGGGCCAGTCGACCACTGTCTCTAGAGCAACCGGTGGGTGAGGAGGGGGACATTGAGCTGGGCGATTTCATCGAGGATCAAAGTACACCTGAGCCTGAAGAGACGACAGACACTCATCTTTTGAATGAAACCCTTGACCAACTGTTGAGTAGCCTTACGGCCCGCGAGGCGCGTATATTGCGCCTGCGCTACGGGTTGCAGGACGGCCAGACGCGCACGCTGCATCAAGTGGCGCAGAAATTTGGCCTGTCGCGCGAACGCATCCGCCAGATCGAGCGGGAGGCGTTGGCCAAGCTGCGCCTGGTCGCACCCAGGAATCAGCTAGAGCATTTTCTGATGTTTAACTGAACTGTCGACTGCGTAGCCAAGGGGGCGCGGGAATGCCATTTCCCCGCCCCTTTCTTTTTTAGTGGTGATCACGGCCGCACCATCTCCTCTACCAAAGCTCGAAATTGGACAAAGATCACGCTATCCATATGTCATTCATCACTGTTGCGCTTTTCAGTACGTATGTTATAATATCCGTATATATACTTATTCGCTTATACGAATATGTGCACTCACAACAATTACAAGAGAAAGGAACCAGCCTTATGGGCAACAGTCTGGAACAAGATGTAAACCTCATCCACGCCCACATCTGCCAGGCCCTGGCCGACCCCAAGCGCATCCTTATCCTCTACGCGCTATCCCAAGGTCCCAAGTACGTCGGTGAGCTAGCCGATTATCTGGACATCCCCCAACCGACGGTCTCCCGCCACTTGAAGATCTTACGTGAGCGCTCTTTGGTGACATCAGAACGAGATGGTGCGACCGTCTATTACTCATTGACCGATCAACGTGTCATCAAGGCGCTGGATTTACTGCGCGCCGTCCTAACCGACATGCTGAGTCAACAGGCGAAATTGATGCAGGTATTGACGTGAACTCAGGGATGGATACTAAATTTGCCGATAGGAGAAAATGAATATGGCCCGTTTATCTAGCCAACAAAAAGAGCAACTGACCAAGCTTTTTGGCCCTCGTGTCAGCTTTGAACGCGTTGAGCGCAAAATGTACAGCCACGACATCGCCGAGATGCCCAGTATGATCAAGCCGCTAGTGGGCAGCACGGTCCCCCACGCCGTCGTCCAGCCCGAGTCCGAGCAAGAGCTGGTCGCGCTGGTCAAGTGGGCCGTGCAGCATCGCATCCCGCTCACCCCGCGTGGCAAGGCCACCTCCGGCTATGGCGGCGTGCTGCCGATCAAGGGCGGTATCGTGGTGGATTTCTTCCGTATGGACCGCGTGCTTGATGTGGATACCGAGGCCCAAACGGCAACGCTTGAAGCCGGCATCGTCTGGGAACTGGCCGACCGCGCGTTGAAAAAACACGGCTTCACGCTCTTGAGCTATCCCAGCAGCTACCCCTCATCCACGGCGGGTGGCTGGCTGGCCCAAGGCGGCGCAGGTTTGGGCTCCTACGAAGCCGGCTGGTTCCGCGACACGGTGGTGAGCGCCCGCGTCGTACAGCCCGACGGCACAGTTAAGGAGTTTAGCGGCGCTGACCTCGATCTCATCGCCGACGCAGAAGGTATCACCGGCATCATCAGCAATTTGACCATCCGTATCCAGCCCGACGAGGAACTAGAAATCGTCTCCATCGGCTGCTCCGACGCCCACGGCGTGCAAGAGTTGCTCCAGGCGCTAATTGACGATGAGCTGCCCATCTGGTCCATCCATTTCATCAATCCCCGCATGGCGGAGATGAAGAACCGCGCGCCACTGATGCAACATCATGGGCATCCCATTGAGGAGCGCGTTCTACTGCCCGCGTCCTACATTATCACCCTGGCCTTCCGCGCCAAGGACAGCGAGACGGTACAGGCCGGGCTGCAGAAGAACATGAAGCTGTGCCAGGCCGAGATCCTTAGCGACCGGATCGCCCATCACGAGTGGGCACATCGCTTCCGCATCATGACCGTCAAACGCTTGGGACCAAGCCTCGTGCCCGCCGAGGTAGTCGTTCCCCTGGAGGGCTTGGGAGACATGATGACCGAGGTCGAACGCAAAATCGACCAGCCCGTGGTAAAAGAGGGCATCATCATCCGCGATGGCCGTGGCGGCAAGCCCGAGGTGGTCATCCTGGGCTTTATCCCCGCCGACCAGCGCAAGTTCACCTACAACTTTGTCTTCCCACTGTCCCTGACTATCGCCAAAATCGCTGAAAAGCACGGCGGACGGCCCTACGCCACCGGGCTTTACTATACCAAGATGGGCGACAAGATCCTGGGCAAGGAGCGGATTCGCAAGCTTGGGCAATACAAAGCCCAGGTTGACCCCAAGGGCGTGCTGAACCCCGGCAAGGTCATCGGCAACGGACTCATTAGCACAGCGTTGATTCTGGCCAACGCCTTTGAGCCACTGCTGCGCCCTTTCGGCAACCATGTGATCGCTCAAGTGGGCGAGCGGCCCCAAAAACCGGTGCGTGACATCCCCGCCGATGTGGCCTGGTACGCATACGCCTGCTCCCAGTGCGGCTACTGCGTCCAGGAGTGCGACCAGTACTACGGCCGTGGGTGGGAGAGCCAGAGCCCCCGTGGCAAGTGGTACTGGCTCCGCGAATACATGGAAGGCCGCGAGGATTGGACCCAGTCTATGATCGACACGTTCCTGGTCTGTACGACCTGCGAGCTGTGTAACCTGCGCTGTTCGGCGGTGTTGCCTATCGAAACCTCGTGGATGAAGCTGCGCGGCCAGTTGATCGACGCTGAGAAAAAGATGACTTTCCCGCCCTTTGAGATGATGGCGGCAGCACTGACCGATCAGGGCAACATTTGGGCAGGCTATCGTCAGAACCGCACTGATTGGTTCCCCGAG
>CBFDAD010000015.1:0-13349 GCA_965602705.1 uncultured bacterium | reverse complement strand
GCTGGGCCCCCTCAGAGCATTTTGGGATCAACTGAGACTCTATAATAAAGCTTGACTTTTCCAAAGAAGGAAGCTAAGATAAAAAGCTAATGCTTGCCAACTATATCCTGAAAGATCGCCTGATGTTCCCCCACGAGGCCGCTGGATGGGTTTCGCACGTGAGTGGAAGGCTGGCGAAGAATTTCTCAAAAAAGCCGGTGTGCAAGCATAAAAGGAGGAAAGATGCATAGCAGAAACCGGGTTTTGCTCGCCCTATTCATGCTCATCACCTTGATGCTCATAGTCGCCTGCCAGGGTGAGAAAGAGGTTGAAGTCACCCGGATTGTTAAAGAAAAAGAGACGATAGTCGAGCGAGAGACGATCATTGAGCAAGAGACGGTCATCGTCGAAGTGACCCCGACCCCTGGGCCAGTGGAGGAGGGGCCACGAGAGCTGGTCATCTGCCAGGGCCAGGAGCCTAGCACCCTCTACGTCTACGGTGGTTCGGCGCTGGCCGCCCGCCACGTGCAACATGCGGTCTACGATGGCCCAATTGATAAACGGACCTATGGTTACCAGCCCATCATCCTGCAGAAACTGCCCAGCCTGTCCGACGGCGACGCAGTCATCGAGACAATCACGGTGGAAACCGGCGACTTGGCGGTAGATGACGCCCTCGACGTGGTCACGCTGGAAGCAGGCGTTTTGGTGCGTCCCGCCGGCTGCTTCAGCTCTGACTGTGCCGTCGAATTCACCGGCGACCCGCTTGAGATGGAGCAGATGGTGGTCACCTTCAAGTTGAAGGAGGGCATTCTGTGGTCGGACGGCGAATCGTTGACCGCCTATGATTCGGTGTACTCTTTCGACCTGCTCAAAGACCCTGACACGCCGGCTGGTCGCTACAAGACTGACCGTACCGCCAGCTACGAGGCGACCGACGATTACAGTACCGTCTGGACTGGGCTGCCTGGCTTTCGTGACACCACCTACTTTACCAACTTTTGGCATCCCCTGCCGGAGCATGCCTGGGGCGACTTTACCCCGCTAGAGTTGGTCGAGGCCGAGGAAAGCTCCCGCATGCCCATCGGCTGGGGCCCCTACGTCATCACCGAGTGGGTCGCTGGTGATCATATTACCGCGGTCAAGAACGAAAATTATTGGCGCGCCGATGAAGGCTTGCCCAAGTTCGACACGGTGATCTTTCGCTTTGTGGGCCAGAACTCGGAAGAAAACATCGCGGCCGTCCTGGCGGAAAAATGTGACATTGTCGACCAGACGGTGCAGCTCGATGACCAGAGCAGTCTGTTGATGGAACTGCAGGCCGTCGGCAAGCTCAACGCCGCCTTTGTCGCTTCTCAAATCTGGGAGCACGCGGACTTTGGCATCAACCCGGCGGAGAGTTACGAGCGGCCTGATTTATTCGAGGACGTGCGCGTGCGCCAGGCCATCGCCTACTGTATGGATCGCCAGCAAATAATAGACACGGTGACGTTTGGCACATCACCTGTGCTCCAATCGTACCTGCCGCCCGGGCACCCGTTCTTTAACCCCGACGTGAAGCAGTATCCCTATGACCCCGCGGCAGGCTCGGCGCTGCTGGAAGAAGCCGGTTGGATCGACCACGACGGTGACCCTTTTACAGCGCGCGTGTCCCAAGACGTGGAAGGTATGCCCGACGGGACGCCGCTCGAGTTCAACTATTGGACCTCTAGCGCCACCCAGCAGCAGCAGGCGGCCCGGGTGTTGCAGGCCTCGATGGCCGAATGTAGCATAAAGGCCAATCTGGAGCACTGGAGCGTCGCCGAGTACCTCATCGAGGGCCCCGAGGGTCCACTGTTTGGCCGCCGTTTTGACGTCGGTCAGTTCGCCTGGGTGGCGAGCCCGGATCCACTGTGCAGTCTGTATCTTAGCACAGAGATTTCTAGCGAGGAAAACGGCTGGGACGGCCTGAATGTCTCCGGCTTTGTGAACGACGAGTACGACGCTGCTTGCAGCGCCGCACTGCAGTTGCTGCCCGGTCAGCCAGAGTATGAGCAATTCCACAAGGAAGCCCAGCGCATCTTTGCCGAGCAGCTACCGATGGTCCCGCTGTACATGCGACTCAAGACAGCCGCCACGCATGCCGACTTGAAGGGTTTTATCATGGACGCCACTGAGAGCGAGATGTGGAACATCGAGGAGTTCAGCTACTAGACTCTGACTGTGAACGCTCCAGGGGGTATGCTACCATCTCTAGACTTTTGCCTACTTGGGGAGGAGATGGGGCTTTTGTCGTTGTGACAACTGCAGAGACGCTTTGATCCTGAGCTCGTCAAGGGAATTCCATCACTGTCCTCTGACGAGCTCAGGGCGTCATAGGCCCCCGCTCTACACGAGGGAGCCGAGTTGAGGTGCCGGGTTGAGTGCAAGCACCAACGGAAAAGATAACATTCTAGAGGTATTGGGGCTCAAGACCTACTTTTTCACCGATGACGGCGTGGTCAAGGCCGTGGATGGCGTTGATTTCGAGGTCAAGCGTGGTAGAGTCATGGGACTCGTAGGCGAGTCGGGCTGTGGCAAGAGCGTCACATCGTTCTCGATTATGCGTCTGATCGGAACCCCGGGCAAGATAGTCGAGGGGCACATCATCTTTGATGGCCAAGATTTATTGACCTTGCCCGAGTCAGAGATGGTACGTATGCGCGGGGATCGTCTTTCGATGATCTTTCAACAGCCGACGGGCTGTTTGAACCCCGCGTTCAAGGTGGGCGAGCAGATTGCCGAGGTGTTGGACATACACCAGAGCCTGGGCAAAGCAGCCAGCTGGGAACGGGCGATTGAATTGATGCAGATGGTGGGCATCCCCGAGCCAGAAAAAAGAGCGCACGCCTACCCTCACGAGTTGTCGGGAGGCCAGGCCCAGCGCGTGATGATCGCCATGGCCCTGGCTTGTAGCCCCGAACTGCTCATCGCTGATGAGCCGACCACGGCTCTGGATGTGACCATCCAGGCCCAAATACTGGACCTGATGCGTGACCTACAAAACAAGATGGACACCTCAATCATCCTCATCACCCATGACCTGGGCGTGGTGGCAGAGATGGTTGATCGGGTGGCAGTGATGTACGCCGGCCGCATTGTCGAGCAGACCGACGTCGACACGCTCTTCAGCGACCCCAAGCATCCCTATACGCGGGGGCTGATCGCCTCGGTCCCCGTCATGGGCGTTGTCCAAGCAAAGCTGGCAACAATCCCCGGCTCAGTGCCCGATTTGATCAACTTGCCTCCGGGATGCAAGTTTGCGCCCCGCTGCCGGGCCCGGGTCGAGCACAAGCTGGAGATTTGCGCGCAAGAAGAGCCAGCATTAATAGCCGTAGCGCCTGGGCACAGCGTGCGCTGCTGGCTGTATCAATAGATCCACCGGGGTGCTTGAAGGAATCCAAATCGCGTACGCCCCAAGCAGGTCAGTTCCAAGCCCGTACTTGACACAACCCAATGGGGAGAGAGGCATGCCGCAGGAACCTCAAACGACGACGAGCCAGGATGATAAAGAGGACCTGATCGTCGTCGAGAATCTGGTGAAACACTTTGCGATAAGAGGCGGCTTGTTACAACGCGTCCAGGCATGGGTCAAGGCCGTAGACGGTGTCAGTTTCACTGTCAAAAAGGGCGAGACGCTGGGATTGGTAGGCGAAAGTGGCTGTGGCAAGACCACCGTGGCTCGCACCCTGCTGGGGCTCATCCCACACGACGGTGGATCGGTCTACTTTGATGGCCAGGATGCCCTGGCAGCTTTTGCCTCCCGGAAGGAGCGGGGCATCCAAAAGGGTGCCTGGTTAGCCATTGTCATCGCTGTGTTTTTCTTGCCAGGCCCCATAGGCGGTCCCAATCTCTTCGAGGACCCCGGACGAGCTATTTACGTGGCATTGCCTTTTTTCATCTTGATCACCCTGATGTTTGTATTGGCCGGTCTCTGGAGCGGCGCTGTGGGCAACGAGACACTGTTGACCGTCAAGGCCTATTTCCGTCGCAACATTCCAATTTGGGCGACCGGCGTGATCCTGGGTCTGATCTGGTTCAACGGCGCAGCGGCGCTCGTGGGCACGCTAGGCCTCCACAAATTCCCGGGCATGATGATTTCTGTCGTCGTTCTACTGGTCGGCGGTTGGCTCATCCACGTGTACCATGGCAGAATCATCGACCGACGTATCAAGAGGCTGCGGCGCAGCATGCAGATTGTATTCCAGGATCCCTACTCCTCGCTCGACCCTCGCGTGCCCGTCGGGGAGAGCATCGGCGAAGGGTTGTTGGTGCACGGCATCAAGGACGCCAGCCAACGCTTCCAGATTGTTCTGGACACGCTCGAAACGGTGGGATTAAAAGAGTTCCACGCCCGCCGTTACCCCCACGAGTTCTCGGGCGGGCAACGACAGCGTATCGGCATCGCCCGTGCGCTGGCCTTGGAACCCCAGTTCATCGTCTGTGACGAGCCGGTTTCGGCGTTGGACGTCTCCATTCAGGCACAGGTGCTGAATATTCTCAAGGATCTACAACGTGAGCATGGGTTTTCGTACCTGTTCATTGCCCACAACCTGAGCGTCGTAGAACACATCAGCGATCGGGTAGCGGTGATGTACCTGGGCAAAGTGGTGGAATTAGCCGACCGTGGAGAGTTGTTTGAAAACCCACTCCACCCTTACACTCAGGCGCTCATGTCAGCCATTCCGGTGCCTGACCCCAAGCTGAAACGAGAGCGCATCATCCTTAAAGGAGACGTGCCCAGCCCGATCAACCCGCCCAGTGGCTGCCGTTTCCACCCTCGTTGCCCGGTCGTGATGGACTGCTGCAGCCAGCGAGAGCCGCAATACAGGGACATGGGCAACGGTCATTTTGTGGCCTGTTGGAGGGTTAAATAGTTCATCTCAAGCTATCATCTTGTCAGCATGAGCAAAAGCCGTTATAATTATTTGTAAAGTTACGAACCATTCTGCACGTTTGACGTGTTTTGGAGTCACAAGCCAATGGATGCTTTGGCTAGCTCGCTCTGGCCGGACAGTCGAAACGGGAACAAAGCGCCGCGTATTTTGATCGTGGACGATGACCCGGAAGTCATAGACTTGGTACAGCATATCCTGGAGGATAGCGGTTGCGAGTCTGTGCCCGAGTTCTCGGCTGAAGAGGCATGGGAGACGCTACTGGTCTCTGAGGACACCGCCAACGGTGAGTTCGATCTGATCTTGCTTGACGTCATGATGGTCGGCATGAACGGATACGAACTGTGCAAACGGATCAAAAAACACGAGCGGTTCCGCTTTACGCCGGTGTTGATGATGACCGCTTTGGCGTCCATGGACGCCAAAGCGCAAGGGTTGGGCGTCGGTGCCGATGACTATATCACCAAGCCTTTCGACCCGCGCGAGTTGCTGGCCCGTATTGGAGCACTGCTGCGCATCCGGCGTATGGAGCAAGAGCTGCGTCAGCGCAATCGGGAGTTGGCCAGCGTCAATGCGATCAACCAGAACGTTACCTCGAGCCTGCACCTGGATCAAATTCTGGCCAACGCGATGCACGGCATCCGTGAGATTGCCAATATGGAGGCCGGCTTTTTGGTCTTGATCGACCCGCAGTCAGGCGAGCGGGTCGTGTCCCAGGATTTTGTGCAAGAAACCGACGGTAATGGTGGGAAAATCGCCGTCCACGACGATATTGTCGATTATGTGATCCAGAATCAACAACCCATACTCATCAACGACGTTGCGGGCGACGCTCAGTTTGCGTGCCAATCCGACTCTGCGCTCTGTTCTGTCTTGTGCGTACCGCTCATTGTAAAGGAGCAAGCCGCCGGTGCGATTCAAATTGTCAACAAACGCAATGGGCAGTTTGACAAGAACGACCAGGCGCTTTTTCTCTCCAACGCGGCTTCAGTAGCGGCTGCAATCGAGAACGCACGGCTTTACAATGAGTTGGCTGAATTTGCCGGGGAACTGGAGCGATCTCAAGCCCAGTTGATACAGGCTGAAAAGATGGCCGCGGTGGGCCGGCTGGCTGCTTCTATCGCCCACGAGATCAATAACCCGCTGCAAGCGATCCACAACAGCTTGCACTTGACACTGCGCCCCGCCCTATCTGAAGAGAAGCGTGCCCGCTTCCTGGCGATGGCTCAGGAGGAAGTCGAGCGGCTGATTGACATTGTGCGCCGTCTACTAGAGTTTTACCGTCCCTCGCGGGGACGGCGCGCGGTCACCGACGTCAACCAGGTCATTGAGAACGTGCTGGCTCTGACCAACAAGCGCCTTCAGCACGGGCACATCTCGGTGGAGACCCACCTGGCGCAGGACTTGGCCCTTTTGAAGGTCATACCGGACCAATTGGCGCAGGTTTTTCTCAATGTTGTCATCAATGCGATAGAGGCAATGCCCGACGGCGGACGGTTGACGATTCACACCGCGAACTCGGCCGATGGTAAATGGGAGCAGATTTCTTTTGCGGACAGCGGGTTGGGCATGGACGAGCAGACCAAGGCCAGTATTTTCGAGCCATTTTTCACCACCAAGAGCACCGGCACCGGGCTGGGACTGGCGATCAGCTACGGTATCATCGAACGGCATGGGGGCCAGGTTAAAGTGGAAAGTGCCCCCGGCGCAGGCTGTACCTTTGTGGTAAGTCTGCCCATCACCAGCGGGGGCCAGCCCGCCCAGGGAGGGGAGCAAGTATGAAGCAAACACAGGCTGCGGCCAAGATTCTGGTTGTGGACGACGAACCGGCAGCGCGGTTGTCGTTAGCCGAGCTGTTGTCGCTAGAAGGATACGAGGTCACCCCGGCGGGCAGTGGCGAAGAAGCGGTGGAACTGTTGTCGGGGCAGACCTTTGACCTGGCCATTGTCGACCTCAAAATGCCAGGCATGGACGGCCTGGACGTGGTAAACGTGTTACAAAAAGTTACCCCCGACACAGTCATCATCATGCTCACTGCCCACGGCACGCTCGACACCGCCGTCCAGGCGATGCGGCAGGGCGCGCACGACTATTTGCTCAAGCCAGCCAACGTAAACGAGATTATGGCCAGCGTGCAGGCAGCGCTTGACAAGCGTCGGCGCGAACTACGTCGGCATGAGCTGCTCTCTCTCATGCAACATACGCTGACGGCCATCACCGAGGACACGTCCATGTCCCTGGCCGAGCCTCCCGTCGTCACCGACCGGTTTTTACAGGTGCGGGAGGTGCTGATCGATCAACAAAAGCACCTGGCGACTTTTAGAGGTGAGCCCCTCGATCTGACGCCCACCGAGTTCAAATTGTTGGTCCATTTGCTGTCTCACACTGACCGGGTGCTCAGCCCGCAGGAACTGGTGCGTGAGGTTCAGGGCTACGAGGCGGATCATTGGGAATCTCGCTCAATCGTCCGGGTGCACATCCGCCGCCTAAGACAGAAACTAGAGCCTGATCCAGCCAATCCTACCTATATCATCACAGTGCGCGGCGCTGGCTACATGTTTGCGTCCCATCCCCCTGCTACCTGACCCTCCCCAACCCATATCTGTCCGTAACGAAATTGTAATGGATTCTCAACCCACCGCGCTGGGTTTTGGTGGTAAGATACGGTCGCTACGCCGCAACCCCATATCGGGGTTTGTGCGTGCAATTTCCTTGGAGCTGGTCTCCTTTACCTTAAGGGGCGCCGGCACTGCACCCACAGTGGGTGCTATCCATACAACGCCAAACGGAGCGCGGCGAAAGTGGCTAAATCATCCGGCCCAGGACGAGCAGCGGGGCTGACCCGCTACCATACCAGTGTAATGCCAGTATCAACGGGCTGATCGACGAAAAGGGGGGAAGCCATATGTCTGTGTTGGCGAAAGGAAAGCGATGACGGCCAAACAGCGTATTTTAATTGTAGACGATGAAACTAAGGTAGCTTTCTGCTTGCAAGAAAGCCTGGAATCCCTGAACCGCAACTTTGAGATCCTGAGCGTATCTTCGACCGAAGAAGCCTTGCGCCAGGTGAGCCAAAAAAGGTTCGATCTGTTGGTGACCGATCAGCGTTTACCAGGTATGGATGGGCTTGAGTTGGTCGAGCAGGTCAAGAAACTCTGCCCGGAGACCCCATTCATCTTGATCACGGCTTACGGTTCGGAGGATGTGTTGACCAGGGCGCAGCAACTGGGAGCTTTTCACTATTTCGTCAAGCCCTTTCGCCTCGAAGATTTTGTCCAGACGGTGTTGTGCGCGCTTCAAGATGAGCCCGGTCACCAAGTCAAAGATCCTTCGCCAGAACGGCCCGTGGATGTGCTGAACAGCAGGTTAGAACAGCTACGACGTGAGATTGGGACGCAGTGCGTGTTGGCATCTACCGCGGACGGGTCACTGGTGGCCCAAGCAGGGATTCTTACCGGCTTGGACGTAGAACAGCTACTGTCTCTGGTCGCCGACAATTTTGCCGCCTCCTCGACGATGATGCACTCCCTGGGAGGAGACCAAAACAGCAACTTTAACTACTATCGGGGCGCTCGCCACGACATTTATACCGCCAGCGTGCATGACGACATGTTTCTCGTGATCGTTTTTGACCGGCGCGTGCAGGCCAGCCGGATTGGCATCGTCTGGCTCTACGCCAGCCGTGCCATCGAAAGTCTACGCCGTGCACTGATCGTATCCCCGCCAGCGTTAACCTGATCCTTCAACCCCCACGCAACCCTTGTCCGCAGTCAGCGGTTTATCACCACCCTTGTTCGCAGTCGGCGCTTCAGCGCCGCAATAGCGCGCTGAAGCGCGCACTACAAACTTGCTAGAAAAACACCACGAACCCGCCTCGGTTCACACCGGAGGCGGGTTCGTGGTGGTGAGTGTAACTGTCTAGCGCCGGGTCAAGCCATACACAGAACGAGCATTTTCCCCTCAAACATGCGCACAAACGACAACGGCGCGCTGATGTCAAAGAAGTACAGTCTTGGCTGCCAGGCCACTCTAGGATCAGTGTGGGCAGGCACGGAGACGCTGGCGCCAGCCGACCAATCTATCCACAGACTCTGCAGCAAGGTTTTGTACCGAGCAAGGACGCTCTTTTTAGCTGTCGGCTTTTCATCCAGGATGCGCTTTTGAATGCGCTCCCACACCTGGGGTGACGGCTCTGCGTCAGCGACCGAATCGTAAAGTATGCAACGAATTAACTGATCTAGACCGTTCTCGACAGATTGACCTCTTTGTCCCCTATGAAAACTCATAAACCACCTCAGGTAGCCACTTTAGACTCTTTTCCAATTTGCGTCGCAGGTTTTCTCGCCCGTAATACAAACGAGATTTCACAGTCCCTTCAGGAACGTCCAAGATATACGCGATTTCTTTAAGGTTTAAATCAGCCAGGTAATAAAGTACGATCACGATACGCTGGCTCGGACTTAGCAGGTCGATCGCCTGTTGCATGACAGCTCGCAGTTCATACCTTTCAGTTTGGCGTTCGGGACAGGCACGCGAGGGCGATGCCACTACATTCTCTATGACTTCTTCTAGCACCGTCAGACAGCGACTTTGACGAGAAATTTGAGTGTAACAAAGATTAGCCGTCACGCGGTACAGCCAGGGTGCCAAAGAACGCGAGGTGTCTATTCTGTCAGCATGACGGTAAACCTTGAGAAATATCTCTTGCAAGATATCCTCTGCCGTCCCTTGATTGTGCGTAATGGCCAAAGCCGTCTGGAAGACCTGGGTGCGGTATTTGGCATATAATTCACCTAACGCCTCCAGATCCCCCCGGCGCACACGCTTAACCAGTTGGCCATCCTGCGTATCTTGATTTGTCGTCATACTATCCCCTTGTACCGGTCATCTATTTACTGACCAGCCAGCTCAAAGGTTCAAATGTCAGTCCAATTTCGCCCTTTTCTCTTCCGACTGTGGCGTCAACGTCTCCAAGAAGGCCCGCTCCTCGGGGGTCAGGTCGGCCTGCTCCAACAGCTCGGGACGGCGTTCCCAGGTGCGACGCACCGCTTGCTGCCGGCGCCAGCGGGCCACCTGGGCGTGATGTCCAGACAACAACACCGCGGGCACAGCGTGACCACGAAACTCGGCCGGACGGGTATAGTGCGGGTATTCCAGTAGACCGTTGGCGTGGGAATCGTCGAGCGTGGCGCCCGCGTTCCCCAGCACACCCGGCAAGAGTCGGATGATGGCGTCAATCAAAACCAGCGCTGGCAGCTCACCGCCGGTCAGCACATAGTCACCGATGGAAATCTCGTCGGTGACCAAAAACTGGCGCACGCGCTCGTCCACCCCCTCGTAACGACCGCAGATCAAAGCCAGTCGCTCGTGCGCCGCCAACTCGCGGGCTAGCGCCTGGTTGAACAAGCGCCCCTGCGGGCTTGGCAAGATGATCGGCACGTGGGGCAGCGCCGCCCCTAACACATCCTCAACGGCGGCAAAGATCGGCTCCGGTTTCATGACCATTCCGCCGCCGCCGCCATAAGGATAGTCGTCGGTGATGTGGTGCTTGTCCGTGGTGTAATCGCGGACGTTGTGCAGCGCCACCGATAAACGGCCCATCTCCCGGGCGCGCTTGAGGATGCTCTCGTCTAATGGCCCGTCAAAGATGCCAGGAAAGAGCGTAAATACGTCAACGTGCATCGTCTGAATCTCGTGTTCACTCCTGACTAGATTTTATCACAGCTTTCGAGCATAATCAAGACTATTCTTTTCCTTCCACTGCTGGTATAATCGGCGCACATCAAGCGCGAGGTGAGACGCATGCGAGTTTTCATCACAGGCATCCGAGGACAGTTGGGGCGGGCATTGGAGGCGGCGCTGGTCGACCACGAACGGAGCGGCATTGACCTGCCCGAGTGCGATGTGACCGACCGGCCCAGCATCACGGCCGCCATCGCCGACGCAGCGCCCGACATCGTGATTCATTGTGCGGCGATGACCGACGTGGATGGCTGCGCTCGCGACCCGGATGCAGCTTATCAGGCCAACGGGCTGGGCACCCAAAACGTGGCCCTGGCCTGCCAGGCGGCCGGCGCGGCCATGCTATACGTCAGCACCAACGAGGTGTTTGATGGGAACACCGACCGGCCCTATCTCGAGTTTGACGCCCCCCACCCCATCAACGCTTATGGACGTTCCAAATTGGCGGGCGAGTGGTACACCCGCCACCTGCTGATCCGTTTTTACATCGTGCGCACCGCCTGGCTCTATGCACCGGGCGGACGCAACTTCCCGCATCGCATCATGCAGCTCGCCGATGAACGGGGCCGGCTGTGGGTGGTCACCGACGAGATCAGCTCTCCCACCTACGTCGTAGACCTGGTCCAGGCCATCGGCCAACTCATCACCAGCGAGCAGTACGGGATGTACCATTTTGCCAACCAGGGAATTTGCTCGCGTTTCGATTTTTCCCAAGAGATTCTGCGCTTGACCGGCCGCTCAGCGGTGCCGATCGAGCCGACGACGCTGGACGCCTTCCAGCGCGACTCGACGCCCCCCCACTATGCGCCGCTGGCCAACGTCGCTGGCGCGGCGCTCGGCATCCGTTTGCGCCCCTGGCAAGAGGCCCTGGCCGAGTTTCTGGGTTAATGAGTCCCTGGGAACCGCTCGTCTCCGTCGTCATCCCCAACTGGAACGGGGCGCATCACCTGCCGGACTGCTTGAACAGCCTGCGACACCAGCGCTATCGCCGCTTTGAGGTGATCCTGGTGGACAATGGCTCAAACGACGGTTCACTGGCGTTGCTGGCGCGCGAGTATCCCGAGGTGCACACCATCCCCTTGACCGAAAATCGCGGCTTTGCCCCCGCCTGCAACCTGGGCATGCGGGCGGCGCGGGGCGAGATCCTGGTCTTGCTCAACAACGACACCGAGGTCGCCCCGGACTGGCTGGAAGCGGTGGTCGCCACCTTTGCCCAGCACCCCGAGGCCGGCTCGGTCGCCAGCAAGATGCTGCTGTTCGACCAGCGCGATCACTTGCACACCGCCGGCGATTTTTACCGGCTCGACGGCACCCCGGGCAATCGCGGCGCCTGGCAACAGGACCGTGGCCAATTCGACGCGATGGAACCCGTCTTTAGCGCCTGTGGGGGCAGCGCGGCCTACCGGCGGGTCATGCTGGACGAGGTCGGCCTGCTGGATGAGGCGTTTTTCTTCTCTTGTGAAGACGTGGACCTGGGTTGGCGGGCGCAACTGGTTGGCTGGTCCTGCGTCTACGCGCCCGAGGCCGTCGTGTACCACAAGGTCAGCGCGACGGGCGCCGGGGTCGTGAACAGCTTTTACGACGGGCGCAACTTTATCTACCTGATCGTCAAGGATTACCCCTGGTCGCTGTTGCGCCACCACTGGCGGGACGTCTTGCGCGCCCAGTGGCGCATCACGCGCGAGGCCCTGCACGCCTGGCGTGGGGCGGCCGCTCGGGCGCGACTGCGTGGCCAACTGGCCGGGCTGCTGGGCACCCCGCGCATGCTGCGCGCGCGCCGGGCCGTACAGCGCACGCGGCGCGTCTCCGACGCCGACCTGTTGCGCGTGCTCACGCCGGTCGCCCCTGGGGCACGGGCCGGGATTGACGAAAGCGCTTAATCCGGATATCATTGTGGGGGCTGTGAGGGACCAACCGGCCCCATAACAAGTCTTGAGGAAAAAACCATCGACGAGAATACGCCCCTTTTAACCATAATCATACCCGCCTACAACGAAGAACGCCGTCTCCCTAACAGTCTGGCCAAGATCGCCGAATTCGTCGCCGCCCAGCCTTACCAGACCGAACTGGTCGTCGTGGACAACAACAGCCGTGACCGCACGCCCGACATCGTGCGCGCGTTCGCCGCCGATCACCCTTATGCGCGCCTGATTCACGAGGGACGCCAGGGCAAGGGGTCGGCGGTGCGGGCGGGCATCTTTGCCGGCCGCGGCGACTATCTCTTTATCTGCGACGCAGACCTGGCGATGCCCATCGCCGAGGTCAACAAGTTCTTGCCGCCCCAGCGCGCGGATTACGACGTGGCCATCGCCTCGCGCGAGGGGCCGGGCGCGCGCCGCTACGGTGAGCCAGCCTACCGGCACTTGATGGGCCGTGTCTTTAACCTCATCGTGCAAATCATCGCGCTACCCGGTGTCAACGACACCCAATGCGGTTTCAAGTGCTTCCGGCGCGAGGCCGGCCGCGACGTCTTTCGTTGGCAATCGATGAACGGCTTTGGTTTTGACGTCGAAATGCTGTTCATCGCCCGGCGCCAGGGCTATCGCATCATCGAGGTGCCCATCAACTGGTACTATGACCCTGGCAGCACCGTCGTCCTGTGGCGCGACCCGTTCCGCATGGTGCGGGAGGTGCTGCAGGTGCGGCTCAACGGCTGGCGGGGCAAATACGACAAGTGACGGGTGGCGACCGTGCCCGGGTTAGCTGAGGAACGCA
>CBFDAD010000014.1:0-13574 GCA_965602705.1 uncultured bacterium | reverse complement strand
AGAGCGACGCCGGTGATCCGGTCCAGATCGAAATCACACTGCCACAGTCGTCTATTTTGCGCTTGCGCATGGCGGCGGGGCAGTTGGGTGAGCCGAACGACCGTCTCTTGGTCGAGAGTCTTGAACCGGTGACGGGTTCCACGCTCAGTGCCGACCAGGCTGGTCTCACGCTCTCCACGCCCCTCCTGCGTGTGCGTGTGGAACGTGATCCCTGGCGCTTGTGTGTCAGCGACCCCCAGGATCAATTCGTTGTCTGTCAGGCCACCGACGACCGGGATATCTCGGGCCAGTTTGAGGTTACGCCGTTGGGCTGGCAAAAAGACGAGGGCGGTGCACCGATGCGTGTGTTTGAGGCGCTGGCGCTGGCTCCTGATGAGCGGCTCTATGGCTTTGGCGAGCGTTTTGTGCCGGTGGACCAGCGGGGGCGTCGCTGGCAGAGCTGGACGACCGACGCCTTGGGCACTGCCACGCAGCGCGCTTACAAGCCGGTGCCCTTTGGTCTGAGCAGTCGGGGCTATGGATTGTTTATCAACAGCACCGCACGGATTGATTTTGACCTGGGGGCTACCTCCGCGTTGAGCATGACTTTCGGCCTCGATGCAGACGCGTTAGACTATTTTATCATCTACGGCCCTGCGTTGAGCGACGTGTTGCGCCGCTACTGGCGTTTGACCGGTGCGCCGCCGTTATTGCCTAACTGGTCCTTTGGCTTTTGGACTTCGCGCGCTGGTTACCGCAGCCGGGAGGAGGTCGAAACCGTTGCCCGAGGTTATCGTGAGCGAGGCATCCCGTGCGACGTGATTAATCTAGACCCCTGGTGGATGGGCAAGGAAGAGAACTGGTGCAACTTGACGTGGGATACGGCATCTTTCCCTGACCCCGCCGGCATGATCGGAAATTTGCGCAGCCAGGGCTTCCGTGTGTGTTTATGGGAGAACCCTTATGTGCCCCGGTACAGTGATCTCTATGCCGAGGGTGCAGCCAACGGTTACTTTGTACGGGACGCAGAGGGCGAACCTTATCTCATCCCCGGCTGGACGAAGAAACGCATTCCGACGGCGGTGGTGGATTTCACCAATCCCGCGGCCGTCACCTGGTGGCAAGAGAAACACCGCCGGCTGATGGCGATGGGGGTGGCTACTTTCAAGACCGACTTTGGCGAGGCGGCGCCGGCCGACGGTCGCTACTTTGACGGCACGCCCGGTGACCAGGTTCACAATCTTTACCCGTTGCTCTACAACCGGGCCGTCTTTTCAGTCGTGGATGCTCACAGCGGTGGCCGTGGATTGGTCTGGTCTCGTGCTGCCACGGCCGGAAACCAGCGCTACCCCGTTCACTGGGGGGGCGATAGTCGCACCACCTTTGGACATATGGCAGCCAGCCTGCGCGGTGGGCTCAATTTCATCCTGTCTGGCTTTGGTTATTGGAGCCATGACATTGGTGGCTTTGTCCATGAGAGCAACCCGGCGCTATATACCCGCTGGGCGCAGTTTGGCCTGTTTTGCAGTCACGCCCGTGCGCATGGCACGTCGCCGCGAGAGCCGTGGGAGTTTGGCGAGGAGGCCGAGGCAATCTTTGTCAAGTACGCCAGGCTGCGCTATCGCCTGTTGCCCTACATTTATTCCTGCGCCGGCCGCGCGGCTTTCACCGGCCGCCCGTTGATGCGCCCGCTGCTTCTCGATTACCAGGACGACCCGACGACCCACACGCTGGATCTCCAATACCTCTTTGGCGATGCCTTTCTGGTCGCGCCGGTCTTTGCTGAGGAGAGTGACGTGCCGGTCTATCTGCCCGAGGGTCGTTGGATTGACTATTGGACCAAGCAAACCCACGTCGGCCCTGGCTGGATCACTGTGCACGCGCCGCTGGACGTGTTGCCTTTGTTCGTCCGCGAAGGGGCCATCATCCCCATGGGTCCAGCGATGGGGTACGTGGGCGAAAAGTCGCTTGATCCACTGACGCTGGACATCTACCCTGCTGGCGAGGGCGCTTTTACGCTCTTGGACGAGATCGCCGCGCCGGTCGAGCTAAGCTATCGGCTGGAACGTGAGGGGTTGACGCTCGACGTGAACGGTCATCGGGGCCGCGTCGAGGCGGTTTTGAATCTGGTGCCCGCACCCTGGGACGTGCGGGTAAACGGTCTCAGGAACGACGACTGGGAGGTGCGCGGGCGCTACGTCCTGGTCCGTTTTACCGCCGATGGCCCGACCGAGCTGACGCTCAAGTTTGATCTGTGAAGACGCGAGATGTGGTTCGGGTTGCGTTTGGCATAGGAGCAGACGCGTGGTTTGCAGCCAAGACGGAGAAAACCCATGGCTCTATTCCTTGATTCTGCAATGGCAGAGGATGCCCGGCGAGCGGCTGAGTTGGGTTTTGTCTGGGGTGCGACGACTAACCCGGCGTTGATGGCCAGGACCGGGCGCGAACCGGCCGAGGTCATTGCCGAGTTTTGCGATCTTTTGCCGGGCACGGTTTTTTATCAACTGACCGCGCCGACGCTGGCCGGACGTGAGGCCGAAGCGTTGAGGATGGTTGACATTAACCCGGTAAAGGTCGGCATCAAGGTCCCGTGCACGACTGAGAATCTCGGCCTATTGGCGGGTCTGACCGATGAAGGCATCACTTGTGCCGTGACGGCCATCTTTAGCGCCTACCAGGCCTATCTAGCTTGCGAGGCGGGTGCCCATTATATCCTTCCTTACGTCAATCGCAGCACGCGGCTGCAAGGGGACGGGCCAGGACTGGTCAGAGAGATGCTGGCCATCATCGTGGCGGCGGACACCGGCGCCGAGTTGTTGGCCGCCAGCATTAAAACGCCCGCCGAAGTGATCGAGACGGTGTTGGCAGGCGCGCACCACCTGACGCTACCGCTCGACCTGATCCTGGCTTTGGGTGAACATCCGTTGTCGCGGCAGGCCATCGCTGATTTTGACCAGGCGATGAAATAGCTCACCCTCGCTCGTGAGGCGTTGATGCCAGACAATCTTGTGGGTGCCGTATGACTTGGGAGAAACAGACCTTCCGTCAGTTGTACTGCCGGCTCCGGCGAGAACAGGACGATCCCAGCCGCCAGGTGGGCTGGGAGGATCGCCTGCAACAGTTTGTGGCCTTTGAGGTACTGGCGGGGGTGGGCAATCTCTGCGATTCGCAGCGGCTATCGGTGCTGGACGTCGGCTGTGGCCTGGGAGGGTTTTACGGATATTTGCGCGGGCTGGGCTTTGCCGGTGACTACACCGGGATTGATCTGGTACCGGAGTTGGTCCAGACTGCCCGCTCACGATATCCCGGCGTGACCTTTGTCACCGCCGACATTCTGGACCCTGGCCTGGCGCTGGAACCGCACGATTACGTCGTCGCTTCAGGACTGTTTGACTATCGTACCCCTGACAGCCCCGAGCGGCTTCCGCGCATGGTGCGACGACTTTTCGACCTTTGCCGTCGGGGCCTGGCCTGGACCATGCTGAACGTGGCACTCCCCGACCGCGATGACCTCTATTGCGCACCTCCCGGTGAGTTGTTGGCGCTGTGCGAGACGCTGACCCCCTGGTTTGTAGTGCGGGGCGATTACGACCCGCACGCCCTCACTTATTACGTCTACAAGCGCGATCACTTTGTGGATGAGGGGCTACGGCGGCTAATTGGGCGACTCTTTCTCGAACCCGAGACCCGCACCCAGGTGGCGGATGATCCACTCGGTTGGGCTGCTGAGTATGGCGTCACACTCCAGCAGCTCAATGTGTTGTTGCCTCTGCTAGACGTGCCTCCGTCTCGGCGGCATGGTTGAACGACGTCACGGTTTTCTGCTGCTCCGCGTTCCATCCTCGGCTTGAGAATGCGCAACCGGGGTGGGTGCTGGAGCGTGTATGGTCTACACCTTGCCCGCAACCCCGAGGGCGCTGCCACGCTGCGCGAGTTGTTGGATCAACGCTTTGATTGCACGTGGCTACCGGTTGGCAGCATCGCCCCTGTGCTCGGTGCGCACACCGGACCAAGTCTGGTGGGTTTGATCTATGCGTCTCTGGCGGATTTTCCCGATCTGCCGTAGGAGGACATTTGAAAGCTGTGAAACGCGTCAAGGCGGTGGTGTTTGATTGGGGCGACACGCTGATGCGTGTCTTTGAGTTTTACTGGCCGCGCGTGGCATTGGTCCCTGGGGTCGCCGAAGCGCTGGAGCAGCTTGCGGGGCAGGTGGTGCTGTGCGTCGTCCTTATTGCTCCTCGCCCAAGAGCACCTCGCGGGCGTGACTCCCCCCGGGTGCCGGGCCGACGATGCCCTTTTCTTCCATCGCGTCTATCAACCGCGCCGCCCGCGTGTAGCCGATGCGCAGCCGCCGCTGGAGCAGAGAGATAGAGGCACGGCCTGCCTCTTGGACGATGTCGATGGCTTTGTCCATCAACACGTCTTCCTGTGGTTTTTCCTCCATCTCCTGGCGCATCTCATTCCAGAGTGGTTGCTGCACCGCTGGTTCGGCTGGTACCTCTTCCTCTTCGGCGACGCCGCGCACACCCTTCCAATGGCGCACCAGCCGTTGGAGTTCCTGGTCGGAGACAAACACACCTTGTAAGCGCAGCGGTTGGCCTGACTCGGGGGACATGTAGAGCATGTCCCCTTGGCCCAGCAGGCGCTCAGCGCCGGTCGTATCCAGCACCACCCGCGAATCCACCGACGAAGCCACGGCAAAGCTGATACGGGCCGGAAAGTTGGCCTTGATCAGGCCGGTTACCACGTCTACGCTGGGGCGCTGCGTGGAGATGATCAGGTGGATACCGGTGGCGCGCGCCATCTGTGCCAGGCGACAGATCGCGCGCTCTGTCTCGTCAGGGGCCAGCATCATCAAATCGGCCAACTCGTCAACGATGACCACGATGTAAGGTAATTTCTCTTCAGGTGTGCCATCGCCCTTTTTACGGGTGACGCGACGGTTATAGTCGGCGATGTTGCGGGCGCCTATCTTGGAAAACTTGCGATAGCGGTTGTCCATCTCGCGCGTCACCCACTGCAGCGTGCCCACTACCCGTTCCAGATCTACGATGACCGGCACCAGCAGATGAGGAATGCCGTTGTACGGGACCAGCTCCACTCGCTTGGGGTCCACCAGCATCAGTTTGAGCTCGTCAGGTGTCTTGAAGCTGAGCAGGCAGGCGAGGATGGCATTGACACAGACTGACTTGCCCGAACCTGTAGCGCCAGCGATGAGCAGATGGGGCATGGCGGTCAGATCGGTGACGACGGACCGGCCCGAAACGTCTTGTCCCAGGGCCAGGGGCAGGAGGGCTTTTTTCTGGAGTTTATTGAATTGGTCTGTCTCTATCACGTCGCGCAGGGCGACCAGCGCTACCTCTGTGTTCGGCACTTCGATGCCGACGACGCTCTTGCCCGGCACCGGCGTCTGGATCCGGATGCGGCGCGCAGCCAGCGCCAATGCGAGGTCGTCGGAAAGAGCGCTGATGCGGCTGACTTTGACCTTGGTCTTTTTCCCGCCGCGGCCCTCGACAAAGCCTGGCTCCACGCCAAACTGCGTGATAACCGGCCCCCGGTTGACCTCGATAACGCGACCCGGCACGCCAAAGCTGCGCAGCGTTGATTCGATAATTTGCGCTCGTTCTCGGATCTCCGATTCACTTAGATCCTGCTCACCGCCACTTTCAAAGATCTCTTCGATCTTTGGCAACTGCCAGGCTTGCTTGTCGCCAATGATGCGGGCCTGGGTGAAGAGCGGGCCGGTTGGCGGAGTCGTAACCGGCGCTGGCGTGAGTTCGGTCGCAGGCTGGGGACGCCTGGACGGAGCAGATTTGGTGCGGGTTGGTGTGGATTTGGATCTCGCCGGCTGCTTGCTTCCCGCTGACCGGGACCGAGTAGAACCGTTTGCCGGTGTGTTGATGACGAGGTTCGGTTGGGCATCCGGACCAGCACGTAATGGCGCACGGCCCCGGATCCAGGCCCAGATGTGTCCGATAAACTGGGCCAGCTCCAAGATGGACACGCTCATAGCAAACATGAGCGCGATGATCCATAGAGCCAGCAGCACGACCACCGCGCCCCAGGCGCCCACGGCGTTCAACAACAGGTCGTCTATGAATAGTCCTACGTAGCCACCGCCCAAGCCTCGCTCGGCCAGACTGAGCGCTTCGCCGTCGTAGAATAAACCTGCCAGCAAGTGCATGCTGGCCAGCGCTGCCAGGAAGGCCAGGATGATGCCCAGGACCACCTCTGGCGCGACGTGGGGGCGTTTTTCCTCAAAGCGGCGCAGGATGAGCCACAAACCGATCGCACCCAGACCGAGCGGCACTGCAAACACCCCCCAGCCAAAAACGGTGCGCAGTACACCCAGCCACCAGCCGGTCAACGCCCCCTGGGTAGATAGAAAGCTCAAGAAGGTCAGCAAGGCCAGCAGAATCATCACCAGCCCCAACAGGTCCAACCACTGGTCCAGCGTCAGCGAGATGGACGGCAGCGAAGGGCCTTTTTTTTGCGGCGGCTTGCGTCGTCGAGACGATGTGGGACGACTGGACCTGCGACGACTATTCTTGCTACTCCTGCTACTTGAGCGCCTGGCTGTCATTACGCACCATTCATTAGTACAGATGTTCTCCCTAGCCAATATTATAACACAGACTCGGCAGAAAGCTAGAATTGGTGCATCTCACCGCGCTCTGGCACGGTCGTTTCGGGGACGCCTAGATTTGTCAGGCTATCCGCCAGGGCTTGAGCCGGCTCTGGTTCGCCGTGGACGACAAAGGCTTTGCCCGGCAATTTTTCCATCGCTTGTACCCAATTCAGCAGTTCATCCCGGTCGGCGTGGGCGCTGAAACCGTTGATGACCTCGACCTGTGCCCGCAACGGATAACGTTCACCAAAGATTTTGATCGTTTCTTGCTTTTCGACGATGTATCGTCCCAGGGTGTTGGGCGCTTGCCAACCCACGATTAACACCGTATTGCGCGGGTCTGTGACGTTGTTTTTGAGATGGTGCAGGATGCGCCCCGTTTCGGCCATCCCTGAGGCGCTGATGACAACGGCTGGCTCTTGGAGATCGTTTATCGCTTTGGATTGCTCCACGCTGCGGGTGTATTGCAGCCGGCTAAAGCCAAAGGGATCGCGCTCGCCCGTTTCGTGCAGGAACTGCTCCACCTCGTCGTCGTAGCATTCGGGGTGTAGCCGAAAGACGCTGGTGGCGTCAATGGCCAGAGGGCTGTCCACAAAGACCGGTAGATTGGGAATCTCTTTGGCCGTGATGAGCTGATGCAGGCTGTAGACCAACTCTTGCGTCCGTCCCACGGCAAAGGATGGAATGATGACTTTGCCACCCCGGTGAGCCGTCTCCAGCACGACGCGCTTGAGTTCCTGCCGAGTGTCAGCCACATCAGGGTGCAGGCGGTTGCCGTACGTACTCTCGATGAGCAACGTGTCGCAACCCTTGACCAGAGTAGGGTCTTCCAAAATCGGTTTTTCGGGTCGACCCAGGTCGCCACTAAAGACCAGACGCTGTGGGTTAGACCCGTTGTTCGATTCGATATCCAAAACCACTATGGCCGAGCCCAGAATGTGACCGGCGTCAAGGTAGGTCAAGCGCACGCCCGGCGAGATGGGAAAGGCGCGTTCGTAACCCAGTCCGACAAACTGCCCCAGGCAGTTGACGGCGTCCTCCTGCGTGTAGATGGGTTCTACGGGTGGTTCTCCTTTGCGGGCGCGCTTTTTATTGACATACTGTGCGTCCTTTTCCTGGATGTGACCGCTGTCGCGCAACATGGCAGCGCACAGATCCCGCGTGGCAAAGGTGCAATAGATGGGGCCATCGTAGCCGTTCTTGACCAGATTGGGAATGTTGCCCGAGTGGTCGATGTGGGCGTGAGAGAGCACCATCACGTCCACGTCCTTCGGGTCGAAGGGCAGGTTACGGTTGCGCTCAAAGCTTTTGTTGCGCTTGCCCTGATAGAGCCCGCATTCGAGTAGTACTTGTGCTCCATTGACTGTCAATAGATGCATAGAACCGGTGACGGTGCGCGCAGCACCCCAGAATTGAATGTTCACCATTGCACTTCCTCCGACGTTGTTAATCCGCGGTCCGATGGTTTGAATCGCTAGTCACTTTTACACGCTTCATTATAGAGTGTTTTTCGCAAACGGCCAAGTTTGACAGGACTGGGCCATTGTGTTAGAGTTCGCGTGTTGCCTGGTATTAAGGACCCCATAAGGATTCGTGAAAGAGGAGTTGCAATTGTGGAACAACAACCGCGCTTTGACCCCCCGGAGCAGCAGGCGGGGGCAGGACGGCTGGAACGTGCTTTAGGCTTTGTTAAGAAGTTGGGCCTTGTGCTGGTGGCTGGCCTGGTCGGTGCTGCGCTTTACGCATTGATCCTCGGTCCCCGGGACGTCATTGGCTTCGTTGACGGTCTGTTCATCGTCGGGGCAGCCTCGTTGATGATCTCTTTGTTGCCCTTTGTGGCCGAGATGTTTGGCCGGACCACCTTGCCGTTTCGGCTAAAGGGCCGGCGCATCGAGGAAGCGGTGGCAGAGGAGCGGGATCGCTTCCGCCAAGGCGAGACCGCCACCATGTTATTTAGTATCGGCGGCATAATCCTGGTTGCGTTGTCGTTTATCATTGGCTTTTCTATAAAGTAAATCAGAGGATGACAGTGTCACAAAAGTTTGTTATTTTTCTTTGGATTGGTATAGTTCTTGTCCTGGCTTTGATTTTAACGGGGTGCGGTGAAAAGGATGTCCCGATTCCCTCGGCGCCAACTGCTGAAGACGCACCTGCCACTGAAGAGTCGATCCTGGAGACGATACAGGTCATAGAGGAGCGGGTCAGCGAGTTGCGCGGCCTGGAAACGCTAAAGCCGGTCACCAAGGCTTTTTTGACCACCGATGAGCTACGCCAGCGGGTAATTGAAGACTTGAGTGACTATACGGAAAAAGACGCGCGCGACGATGTGTTGCTCTATGTCGCTTTCGGACTTGTAGAACAGGATGTAGACCTCTATAATCTGCTGGTAGATCTGCAGACCGAGCAGGTTGCGGGGTTCTATGATGCGGACACCGAAGAAATCTACTTGGTTGAGGGGGGCCAGGGGCTGGGCGCGATGGAACAGTCGGTCCTGTCCCACGAGTACACGCACGCGCTCCAGGATCAGCATTTCGACCTGGAGGCGCTGGGCTTTACCGACGAGGAAGAGGAAAAAGAAGAGGACGGTGAGCAGAATTTCGCCACGCGTTGTCTGGTTGAAGGGGATGCCGTGTTGCTCCAACAGCAGTACCTGTTCAATCATTTTGAAGTGGAGGACCTTCAAGAGATGCTTGAGCAGATTGAGGAGGTCGACTCGAGCGTTTTGGACTCTGCGCCGGTCATTGTGCAGCAGTCTTTGATGTTCCCCTATGAGGCTGGGTTGACCTTTGTGACATCGCTCTACGCTGAGGGGGGCTGACCGGCAGTGGACGCTGCTTATGCCAATCCACCCGTTTCCACTGAACAGATTCTGCACCCGGGGCGTTATCCTGACGACGTGCCCCAAATCGTCACCCTGCCTCCCTTGACGGATACGTTGGGTGCGGGTTGGCGTCTGGTGGACGAGGACGTGCTGGGGGAGTTTGGACTCGACATTTATCTAGACGTCTACGTTAGCCCGTCTGCGGCTCAAGTCGCGGCCGAAGGCTGGGGCGGCGACCGTTACGCCGTCTATTGGCGTGACGACGAGAGTGCGTTTGTGCTGGTCTTGCGCCTGGCCTGGGATACCTCCGCCGACGCCGCCGAGTTTCGCGACGCTTTTGAACAGTTTGCCGAGCTCCGCTTGGGTGGCGGTCCGGCGCGGGCTGAGGGGGACGCTCGCTGGTGGTGGTCCGGCGAGGACCGTATGCTGTTGGCACAGAATGGCCAGGAGGAGACGCTCATAATCATCGCCCCCGACGAGACGACACTCGAAGCCGTCCACGCGCTTTTCCCGGGTTTTTAACGGACAACGGACATAGACCCACGATGTGAGCATGAAAGTGAAACAGGACCGGCGACGCACTATCCGTGCTGGACTGCGCGATGCGCGCGTCCTTTTCCACGAGTTTCGGAACTCGCTGGTTTTCTTTGTGATCATCTTTGTCAGTGGTACATTGATTTTCCGTTTCCTGTACACTTTTCCTGGTACTGACCAGCATCCTCGCCTCGACGAGGCCTTGCACGCGACGTTTACCCTGATTTTCTTCGAGTTTGATTTGCCTCTTCCTGAGCAATTGTATCTGCAAGTCATGTTTTACGTTGTTCCAGTTCTGGGCCTGGCAGCCATCGCCGATGGGGTGCTGCGCTTTGGCACGGCCTTGACTAACAAACAATCGCGGGGACAGAAATGGCAGGTGGCTATGGCTTCGACTTTTAGTAACCACGTGATCATCTGTGGGATGGGCAAGGTAGGCTATCGTGTGGCCAGGGAGTTGCTCAAGTTTGGCCGGGAGATCGTCGCCATCGAATCTAACCCCGAGGGTCGCTTTGTGGAGAAAGCAAAGGCGTTGGGCATTCCGCTCATCACTGCTGACGCGCGCCGTTCGGCAAATCTGATCAAGGCCGGCGTAAAGCGCGCCGATGCGATTATTCCTTGCACCGACGATGAGCTGGCCAACCTGGACATCGCTCTGGATGCCCGCGAGTTGAATCCAAACATCAAAGTCGTCATGCGCATGTTTGACGCAGACCTGGCCAGACGGGTGGAGAATGGCTTTGGCATCCATACCGCTTTCAGCACCTCAGCGCTGGCGGCGCCCATTTTCGCCGCCGCCGCCATGCGAGTCAACGTCAAATACTCTTTTTACGTGGGCGGTGCGTTGCTTAACCTCAGCGAGGCAGTCATTGAACCAAGTTCGAGGCTGATAGGTCGTTCTTTAGAAGAACTGCAGACAGAATTGGATCTGTCGATAATATGCTACCACGGAAGGGAAAGCGCTGATTTGCATCCCAACCCTGACTTGCACTTGAGTGTTGGTGATAGGATATTGGTCATAGCCTCACTGGAAACGCTGCGGCGACTGAATAGCTTGAATCAGCCTGCAGCAGGCTGACGAGATCGGATGGAATGGATGTGGCGGTAACGCGTGCAGTGAGTTCAGTCCAATGGTGCTTGGGCTCTTGCCAACAGACGGGCAGCTCGAGGGGTGCGCGGTTCTATCGCCAGCACTGCAGTCAGCAGATCGGCCGCTTCGTGGTAATCGCCACGGTTCAACGCTGCTTCCCCTGCCGCCAAATACTGATCTAGCGAAAAGACCATCCACTTGACCAGTTCGTCGGCCACCTCAACCAGCCACTGCTCCGCTGACCAGTTGCTCAAGCCTGGACTCGACAATGGATATGGCTTGTCCCCGGCTCGCAAAAAGGCGCGGGGTGCCGTTTGGGGGAAACCAGCTTCACAGACCAGGTAAGTCGCTATCTGCCACGAATCGTCGGCCTATTTTACGACGACTGGCGAGAAAAATCAAAAAGGCGTAAAATCGGCGGGATGACGTTGGTTAACGCGATGGTTGGTCCTGCTACAGGAGGTTCCCCTTGCTTCACACTATTCTAGATGAGCGGCAGCGCGAATTGCTCAAAGAAGAACGCAGCCAATTGCAGACCCTCACCGTGGCACTGGCCCGTTTTGAGGCCGCGCCTGAGGACCTCGACACGCTGCAAAGATCCCTCGCCCAGCTCGACGAGCTGTTTTTACTGGTCGTCGTGGGCGAGTTTAACTCCGGCAAGTCGGCCGTCATCAATGCCTTGCTGGGCCAGTCTTTGCTGGAAGAAGGCGTCACGCCCACTACAGCCCAAATGCACATCCTCAAACATGGCGCGCAAATAACCCGCGAACCGGCGGAAGAGAACGTGCTCAGTCTTACGCTGCCGGTGGACTTTTTGCGGGAGATCAACATCGTTGACACGCCTGGCACCAATGCCATCATCCGCCGCCACGAGCAGATCACACAAGAGTTTGTGCCGCGCAGTGATTTGGTGCTCTTTGTGACCTCGGCCGACCGCCCTTTCACCGAAAGCGAACGCGCCTTTCTGGAAAGGATCCGTAGCTGGGGCAAAAAAGTCGTCATCATCGTCAACAAGGTAGACATTCTGGAAGATCAGGATCAGGTCCAGCAGGTGTTGGATTTTGTCACCGAAAACGCCAAGGTCTTCCTGGGTTTTGTGCCTCAGGTGTTTCCTGTCTCGGCTAAACTGGCCCTGCGGGCCAAGAATGAAGCCGATCTGGAGACCAAAGCCCGTCTTTGGGCTGCCAGTCACTTTGAACCCTTGGAGGCTTACATCTTGCAGTCCTTGGATCAGGACAGCCGCATCCAGCTCAAGTTCCTGAATCCGCTGGGTGTGGGCCAGCGATTGGTCGCTGATTACGTGAACGTCGCTCGTTCCCGTCTGGACCTGCTTGTGGCTGATTTGGAAGCGATTGACAATATTGAGGGCCAGCTTCGCATCTACGCCGAGGACATGAAGCGCGACTTTCGCTTCCGTTTGACGGATATCGAAGCTTTGTTGTATGCCATGGAAGCGCGGGGCGCTGAATTCTTTGACGATACCATCCGCTTGGCGCGGGTGTTGGATCTGATCAATAAAGCGCGGATGCGGGAGGCTTTCGAGCGCGAGGTGGTCGTCGACACGCCGCAGCGCATCGAGGGAGCGATCCAGGATTTGATAGACTGGATGGTAGAAGAGGATTTTCGGCAGTGGCAGGCGGTGACGGACTATCTTCAAGAGCGCCGGTCGGTCAAGACCGATGATAGGATCGTCGGCCGCGTGGGTGGACGGTTCGAGTACAGCCGCCGGGCATTATTGGATTCGGTGGGCGGAGCGGCATCGCGAGCAGTGACCAGTTATGACAAGGGGCACGAGGCCCAAATGTTAGCCGATGACGTTCGCGCGGCCGTGGCGCTGGCTGCCTCCATCGAGGTTGGCGCCCTGGGCCTGGGTGCCATTCTAACCATCGTCCTCACCACCACTGCCGCCGACATCACTGGCATTTTGGCCGCCGGCGTGCTGGCCGCCGTAGGTCTGTTCGTGCTCCCCTCTAAACGCCGCCAGGCCAAAGCCGAATTCGGGGGCAAAATTGCCGCTATGCGTCAGCAGATTATGTCCAGCATGACGACGCAGTTCGATTTGGAGTTGGAGCGCAGCGTCCAGCGTATCCAGGGTGCCATCGCTCCTTACACCCGCTTTGTCCGCGCGGAACGTGACAAGTTGACCGAGATGCAGGGCAGCCTGGGGGAGATAGAGTCAACTCTGAAACTGTTGCAGGTCCAGGTGGGCGAGGCGTGAGGTGTCAGTAGTGTTTGTTCCTTCTCAGGTACGAAAGCACTAGCCACCGCCGCGAAAAATGCCCCAGTGTGATGAACTCGACCAACATGGGACCGCCGCACAGGGCGCGGATGATCTCACCCGCGCTCCAGCCCTGCCGGTCGAGTGCCAGCACCTCGTCGTCGGAGAGCCGCCAGCCGAGGGCGCCCGCATTCTGCTCGGCTTGCTCGCGGTTCTTGGCGCCCGGGATGGGAATGGCGCCCTTGCTGATCACCCAGTTGAGGGCGACCTGTGCCAGCGTCTTGCCCGCGTGGTCTTCCCCGAT
>CBFDAD010000013.1:0-13585 GCA_965602705.1 uncultured bacterium | reverse complement strand
GGCAGAGCAAGAGCATCGTCCAGCTCCCCCAACTGGCTGACGCGCTTCCCGACTTTTTTCCAACCAAGCTTTCGTCCTCTACCACGTTCTGCGATGCATTCAAACTCACGATATCTCCAATACACCGGCCCCGTCAATCTCGCTCCATCAATGCCGCTAACCTCTTGCTTGACGCCGCCTCGACCTCGGCGTGAATACTCTGCCCGTGGACGTCCATCGTCACCACTGCTGGGAACTCTTTTACACGGATGACCCAGAAAGCTTCGGGCACGCCGAATTCGTCTTTTTTGTGAACGTCGAGCACCTCTTTGACCGAGTCGGCGATGAGGGTGGCCGCGCCGCCCACCGCGTGCAGATAGACATAGTTATGATCCGCGCAGCCCTGAAGCGTCTTGGCCCCCATGCCGCCCTTGCCAATTACGGCTTTGATACCAAAATGCGCCATCACATCGGCCTGGTACGGTTCCTCACGGATGCTGGTGGTCGGTCCCGCCGCCACAAAGTGCCATTTACCCGCCTCGTCCTGGTGCACCACCGGTCCGCAGTGATAAATAGCGCTGCCCTGGAGCAGCTTTTTCAGTTCTTTATACAGCGCCGCCTCCGGCTCGGGCGGTCGCCCTTCAGTCTTGACAAAGTTGTCGATGATGTAGCTGTGAGCGGCATCCCGCCCGGTAACCATCACGCCGGTCAAAAAGACCTGGTCGCCGACGTGGAGCTGTTTGGTCTGTTCATCAGAGATTGGGATGTCCAGGTGATAGGTCGCCATTCGTGAACTCCTGTTAACTGATTTCGACGCTACCGTCGCGCCATAGCAGCGTCCGGTGGCGGTCGGCCCAGCACATGTAGCTGACCGTGACAAAATAGCAGGCGGGCAGACGGTGGATCGCACCAATCTTGACACCCAGCACCGTGGTCTCGCCACCAAAGCCCATTGGACCAATACCCAGGCTGTTCGCTTCGCCAGTCAGCCGCGCTTCCAGCGCAGCCAGTTCAGAGTTTTGGTGTGTGTCGTCCAGAGGACGGAAGAACTGCTTTTTGCTCTCGACGTAACCCGAACCGCGGTCGCCGCCAACGGCCACACCGATGACGGCCGGTGCGCAGCCTTTGCCCTGGGCCTGGTACACGGCGTCAAGCACGGCGCGGCGCACCCCTTCCAGGTTACGACCAGCGCCCAGTTTGCTATCTGGCAGCTTGTACTGCACACCGACGTTCTCACAGCCACCGCCTTTGAGCACAAGATCGATTTTCAGATAAGGCTCTTCCCACTCGTGGAAATGAAAGCTGGGAAACGCCTCGCCGAGATTGTTACCGCTGTTCTTGCCTGTGAGACTATTTACAGCGTTGGGTCGCAGATACGCCTTGGCGGTGGCCATAGCGACGGCTTCACTTATCTGCTTCTTGAGGTCAAGTGTACGCCAGTCTTGGGGATAATAGACGTAAAAAATGGGGGTACCCGTGTCCTGGCAAATGGGTGTAGATTTCTCACGAGCCAGTTCCACGTTCTTGATGATCGTGTCCAGCGCGCCTTGGGCTGCAGACCCATCGGCTTCGCGCTCCCGAGCGGTCCGTAGCGCTTGCTCCACGTCGGGGCGCAAATCGGTGGAAGTGCGCCGGACGAGCTCGAGGAAGTGTTGCGTTAAATCAGGTTGGGTCATTTTGTTCTCTCCTGTTGAAAGATGATAGATGCGTTGGGAACAACCCGCCTGTGATTAGCGTCCTACATACTGGCGCACCTCTCCCTCGGCGGCCGAGAACATCTGGCAAACTGGGGGATGATCTGGGCCAGTCTGCGCCCCACCTCGTACCAGCTCACCCATCCAGTCCGTATCGGTCACTCGCGCCTGGAGACAGGCTAGAAAACGGGTGTGGGCCAGGGAGATGTCTTCGGGGGGGGATATAGCGTCAAACGCCCTTTGCAGCTTCGCGCCCGCTTTGCGCGCCTCTTGGGATAGTTCGTCCACCCGCTCCTGCATCACCGCAACGTCGCTTCCACAATGGGCCGCGAGGAGCGCGCAATCCACCGCTGGGTAGCGGTTACAATTGAGCAGCACGTCCCGGTTGCGCCAACCGTCGGCTGTGGGGCCGCAGAAGCTGTTCAGTTCATTGACCAGGGCACCGTACGGACCAGCCCACCAGGCGTCATAGTCAGCCAACACAGGACGCATGGCGATGGCATAGTCACGCCTGGTGGGATCAAAAGGGCCGACCTGGAGTACAAGCATCACGATCATGACGACCACCGAAATACTCACGACCGAGAACGCTGCCTGCCACAACCGCTGAGCGGAACGGCGGGAAAGGCGACGTCTCTTGGTCCTCGTTTTCGGTTTGACATCCGGCTGCGCCTTTTCAGCGGTTGGCGCGGTGGCGGTGGCTAATCGCTCCTGTGGCTGTTCACCAGGCTTGGCCGCCCGTTCAGGTGGTTGAGGCTGGCTCCTCCAGGCGCCAGGCATCGCCCTGAAATCCTGGTCCGCAGCAGATGGCGTGGACTTTGCAGGTTGAGGTGATGGCGGCACGGGTTCGGGCTTGGGCGGGGGGGGAGCTGGCGCCTTCCGGCTACGCAAGTGAATCAACCCTGCCTTGGCCAGATTGTTGTGAGGGTTAATGGCCAGCACGTTTTCCAGGCAAACCCCCCGGTCCTCGTCGGTGTCCACAACACTGCTTAACCAGAGCCAGGCCTGCTCGTTGTACTCGTCGGCGTCCACGACCTTGAGCAGCAGGTCGCGTGCCCGCTCGGCGTCTCCTGTCTTGGCTGCGGCGATGCCCTCGCGCAGCCATTGCGTTACCTTGAAGGAAGTCATAACCTCAGCGAGTGATTTTCAGGCTCTAGTTTTCAAGGGCCCGGGCGATTTCGCGCGCTGCAGCAACCAGCGCTGGCGCGGCGTCGAAAACCGCCTGACCGCGCATATCCGCGCCGATGGCCTCTACACTGAAAGGCAAATAACCCAACACTGGCAGATCGCCAGAACTCTCGGCTATAAAGGCGCGGTCGGTGTCGTCGCGCACCTTGTTGCCAACGATACAGGTCGTCTTGACGCCGATGTCCTGGGCCAACAAAGCGATCTGATGAGCGGTGTTCAGGCTACGCCGCCCGGGCTCCACGACAGCGATAAAGGCATCTACCGCACTCGCGGTGGCCCGACCCAAGTGCTCCAAACCAGCCTCCATATCAAGGATAAGGACCTCGTCCCGATAGAGGATGACGTGTGTGACCAGCGCCTTAAGCATAGCACTCTCGGGACAGATGCAGCCTGAGCCGCCCAGGTCAATGGTGCCCATCTGCAGCAGCTTGACGCCACGGTGGGTCACGCTAAAAAGGTCAGGCAAATCGTCCACGCGAGGATTGATCGAGAAAAAACCACCCGAGGTGCCCGGTCTGGCTCCGGTGCGTTCAAAGATGAGATCATCCATTTCACTGATCGGCTTCAATTGAGCGGCCAACTCTGCGGGCAAGCCCAGAGCGTCGGACATGCACGCAGCCGGGTCTGCGTCTATGGCCAGCACCGGACGCCCATCTTCAGCGTAGATCATAGCCAACAGCGCAGCCAACGTCGTCTTGCCCACCCCACCTTTACCAGCAATCGCTATTTTCACAAGCGGTTCTCCCGTGATTCAAGTGTAGATTTTCGCGCGCTGCGTTCACTTGTGCAAGTTGCGCGCCGCAATGAAGGCAAGTCCGTTCTCGGTCAACGCCCAGGCCGTGCGGTTGAGCGCATCGTGTTTGTCCAGATAGTTCCGTTCCATGAAGGGCATTTGGCCCGCCTCAAGGATTTCGGCTTTGTCCCGGAAATAGTCAAGGATGTCCGAGGGGTGTTCGCGGGTCGTATCCACCTTGGGCCCAGCGCCTTCGTGCTTGGCCGAGACGTTCGCGACCTTGCCTGCCAACTCAACTAACTCATCGGTGCGATCATAGGGCTGGATCACGATGCTCTTGTACGTCTCAGTGATGTGATGCTCAAAGCGAACCACGTCCTCCAAGCCCAGCGCCTTGCGCACCTCGGCGGTGATCTCGATGGTCTCGTTGTTAACCGAGTTACTCCAGTTAAACCCGACGAGAGAGGTAGTGCCGTCCTCGCGGGCAAAGAGCCGGGCACCGATCAAGGTCCATAGCGCGGCGTAGGGGTTGTCGTTGCCCATATAGACCGAGATCTTGAACTCGATATCCACCCCCAGTTTGTGCAGCAGATAGCCCAGCAGCACCGTGCCGGGGTTGATGTTCAGCACCTGCTGGATGCCGTAAGTGGTATAGTAATGAAGAAACTCGTCGAGCCACTTTATTGCGTGGTCGTTGGGCTGACCGACGCCACCGAAATATCCAGTGATGGTCTCTGGGCCACCCAGGTGGATGTTAGAGCCGTCGGTTCCCTTTGTGTCCAGCGTCTCGACGTAGCTGGCGCCGACGATTTGCATCGCCGCCGCCACCGCCAGGATGTCGCCATTGTCGGCCTCTTGCTCCTTCATCTTGCGTACCCGAATGTAACGCCCTGGCATGAGTTCACCGTTGGCAATGGCCTGCCTGGCCTCGGCGATGAGGAAAGGGAAATATTGGAGAGCGCTAATCTCCAAGGTGACCGCCAGATCGTCTTTGAAGGTCATACGGTCAGCCTTGGCGCCCAAAACCTTGCGACGATAATCGGCGACGCCGATAAAGGCACCCCGGTCGCGCTGCTCGATGAGCCATTCCAGGTCCTGGAGATAGGAAGGACCTACCTCTTTCAAGCGACCCATCAGGTTCGGTAGACTGCGGGCTTCACGAGCCTTGCGATTGATTGCTTCAACCGTGCCATGCTTGGCCACAACGTCAAGAAAGGCGTTGATCACTTGGCTGTTGGGGTCGAGCAGCAAAGCATTAACTTCATCCAAACGCTCCTGGGAGATTCTGAGTTTACTCCTGAGATCGCCGGTCATCAAGTGCCTCCTGTGCATACTGATGTTAACGTAAAATGGACCCTATCAGGATTATAGCGAGAGACCAACACCCGGTCAAGTGTCGAATGTCATAGCCACCAAAGTCATCAGCAATACCCAGCAGGCTACGTGATCAGGTGAGCGAAATAAAAAAGCCTCTCCAAAATGGAGAGGCCGATGCCCCCAACGGGAATCGAACCCGTGTTTCCGGCTTGAAAGGCCGACGTCCTAGGCCACTAGACGATGGGGGCAAGCGTTGTTATTCTACCACAACCCCTCATTCCGTCAAGTTTGAACAAATGCGCCAGGAAAATAGCCAAGCCACGATATGACATTAGTATGACATCCGTCACTTTGCCTGGATTACCGTTTCATGATATGATGGCACTTGGTGTATCTATTCCCCGGACATACAATCCATGAAGGAGGTCTTTGCAATGCCAATCAAGGAAACGCGACACGTACCTAGCGACATCGAGATCGCCCAAGCGCACGAAATGAAACCTATCAGAGAGATGGCCGAAACGGTTGGTCTCACGGAGGACGATCTGGACTACTACGGCAAGTACAAAGCCAAAGTCCACCTCGATGTCCTCGATAAATTTGCTGACCGGCCCAACGGCAAATACATCGACGTGACCGCTATCACCCCTACGCCCTTGGGTGAGGGCAAGACTGTGACCACCATCGGCCTCAGCCAGGGGCTGCACTACATTGGCAAGAAGGTCTTTACATGTATCCGCCAGCCCTCCCAGGGTCCGACCTTTGGCATCAAAGGTGGGGCAGCCGGCGGTGGCTACGCCCAGATCGTGCCGATGGAAGACTTTAACCTGCACCTGACGGGCGACATCCACGCCGTAGGGGCGGCGCACAACTTGCTGGCGGCCGCGATTGACAACCGCATCGCCAAGGAAGCCAAGTGGAGCACCAGCTTTTTGGCGCGGGCGCTCTGCCCGGACGACGAGTACACACCCAGTATGCGCAGGCGCCTGGCAAAGTTGGGCATTGCATCAGAAAAGCCCTCCGACTTGAGCGACGAGGACAAGGAACGCATGTTCCGCCTGAACATTGACCCCTACTCCGTCCAATGGCGGCGGGTGGTAGACGTGTCCGATGCGGCGCTGCGCAACATTACCATTGGCATGGGTGCGGAAAACGACGGCCCCACGCGCCAGGCGGGGTACGACATCACGGTGGCCTCTGAGATTATGGCCGCGCTGGCTATGTGTAGCGGCCTGGCCGACTTGCGCGAGCGCATGGGCCGCATCATCATCGGCACAAGCAAAAAGGGTGGGGGGCGTTCGGTTCAGCCGGTGGAGCCGATCACGGCCGAGGACCTGAACGTGGCCGGCGCGATGACTGTGCTGCTCAAAGAGGCCGTCATGCCCAACATGATGCAGACGCTGGCCGGCAGCCCGGCCTTTGTGCACTGCGGCCCCTTTGCCAACATCGCCCAGGGCAACAGCTCCATCATCGCCGACAAGATCGCCCTGAAGCTGGCCGATTACGTCGTCACCGAGAGTGGCTTTGGCGCCGACTGTGGCATGGAAAAGTTCTTTAACCTCAAATGCCGCGTCAGTGGGCTGGTGCCCGACTGTGTGGTGCTGGTGTGCACTGTGCGCGCGCTCAAGATGCACGGCGGCGGCCCCAGGGTCGTCGCCGGCAAGCCGCTGGACAAAGCCTATACTGAGGAGAATCTGGCGTTGCTGGAAAAGGGCCTGCCCAACCTGTTGCAGCACATCGAAAACGCCACCAAGTTCGGCGTACCGGTGGTGGTGGCCATCAACCGCTTCAAGTATGACACCGACGCCGAGATCGAACTCGTCCGCAAGAGAGCGACCGAGACCGGCGCTTTTGCCGTGGCCGAGTCGCAGGTGTGGATGTGGGGTGGAAAGGGCGGCGCCGAGCTGGCAGAGACCGTCGTCGCGGCCTGCGAAAAGTCCAACCACTTTAAGTTCCTCTACTCGGACGACATGTCCATCAAGGAAAAGATCGAGACCGTTGCCCGCGAGATTTATCGCGCCGATGGCGTTAGCTACACACCCGAGGCAGAGACCAAGATCAAGTTGTTTACCGCAATGGGCCTGTCACACCTGCCACTCTGTATGGCCAAGACCCATCTCTCGTTCACCCACGACCCGGCACTCAAGGGCACGCCGCGCGGCTGGACGCTGCCCATCACCGATGTGCGGGCCTCGGTCGGCGCGGGCTTTCTCTTCCCCTTGTGCGGCACCATGCGCACCATGCCCGGCCTGCCCACCCGTCCGGTCTTTACCGACATCGACATAGACCTGGAGACGGGACAAGTCCTCGGCTTGTCCTAGCCAGTGAGTCAAAAAGCCCAGCTTGTTACAGGAACTGGGTTTCTGAATGACTGAGACGGACGTAAAGTAAATGTAAAGGGCAGACAGGTAACATTGATGGACCTGTCTGCCCTTTTCGCAAAGATGTAGATCGAACATTCGGAGGGCATATGACTGCACAACTAATCGATGGTACTGCAATCGCCAAAGCAGTGCGCCAAGAAGCCGCGGCCGAGATAGCGCGGATCAAAAAAGAGCACGATCTGACACCAGGGCTGGCGACGGTGTTGGTCGGCGAAAACCCGGCCTCCAGAGCTTACGTCGGAAGCAAGCAAAAGGCTTGCGAAGAGCTGGGAATGAACTCAATCGGCCACAAGCTAGAGGTCACCGCCACGCAAGAGGAAGTCGAGGGGCTGGTCAAGCAGCTCAACGCCGACCCGGCCGTGCACGGCATCCTGGTTCAACTCCCGCTGCCCAAGCACCTGGACGAAGAGAAGATCCTGAGCGCTATCAGCCTGGAGAAAGACGTGGACGGCTTTCATCCACTCAACATTGGGCGGCTTTCAATGAAGGGTCGCATACCCTGGTTTGTTCCCTGCACGCCGGCCGGCTGCATCGAGCTCCTCGTGCGCAGCGGTGTCGAGATCGAAGGGGCCGAGGCGGTAATACTGGGTCGTAGCAATATCGTTGGTCTACCTGTATCCATGCTCTTGTTGCATCGCAATGCCACCATCACCATCTGTCACAGCCGCAGCCAGGATCTGCCCGGCATCTGCCGCCGCGCTGACATTCTCATCGCTGCCGTCGGCCGGCTGGAGATGGTCAAGGGTGACTGGGTAAAGCCAGGCGCGGCCGTCATCGACGTAGGTATTAACCAGAAATGGCTCACGCACCCCGCTGACAAAGAGTGGACGTGCGCTGCGACCGGTGAGACCTTTATCGCTCATCGCAAAGATCAATCGGAAAAGGGCGGCCGCCGCAAAGTTGGCGTCTACTGTGCCACTTGCGACAAGGCCTATTTGAAAGACCAAGTACCTGACGACGCCCAAGGTCACGAGTTGATCAGCCTCTTCCGCAAGTACAAACTCGTGGGCGACGTTGACTTTGACGAGGTCAAAGAGGTCGCCGGTCACCTAACGCCCGTCCCCGGCGGTGTTGGCCCGATGACTATCGCGATGCTGATGCAGAACACCCTGCGCGGGGCCAAGCACGCTCTAGGGTTGGTCTAAAGCTCGCTTCTCTAAAGATCATCGTCGCGTCTTACGGCGCTCTCTTGCGAGAGCGCCGTTTTCTTTGCGCATGCGGCATATCGCTGATGTTTATTCGTTGCACGACTACGGTCGGGACATGACGTAAGAAGAATCTAACAAACTCTTGTTTTACCCACATATTTATGCTATTATCGAGTAACGGTTAAACTATATTAACATCTCTCCATCCCTTCAATCTTTCACGAAAGGAGCCTGCCATGGCAGAGAAAACAGAAATTCGCGTCCAGGTGGAACCTCTAAAGGAGTTTTGCTGTCGTGTTTTCACCAAGCTCGACGTTCCGCCCGAGGGCGCCGAGGTGACCGCCGACAACCTGGTCCGAGCCGACCTGCGGGGGATCAGCTCGCACGGGGTAGCACGGCTACGTCGTTATGTGAATGGTATACGCGATGGAGTGATGGTGGCCCAGCCTCAAATTGAGATTGTGCAAGAGACGCTCACCACGGTTCTCATAGACGGTGGGGGGGGGCTGGGACAACCGGTGTCGGCGCAGGCTATGCAATTGGCCATTAAAAAGGCCCGGGAATTCGGCGCTGGATTCGCCGCGGTGCACAACTCGAACCATTATGGTATTGCTGGCTATTACGCGCTGATGGCGCTGGAGCACGATATGATCGGCATCTCGATGACTAACGCAGCCACGTTAGTGGTGCCGACCTTTGGCCGTGACGCGATGCTTGGCACTAATCCTATCAGCGTGGCCACTCCGGCCAACGAAGAGCGGGCCTTTGTCCTCGACATGGCCACCAGCACTGTCCCTCGAGGTAAGCTAGAAGTTTATGATCGCGAGGAAAAGCCCCTCCCTGTGGGCTGGGCCACGGATGAGCGCGGTGTGCCCACCGCTGATGCTGGTCACGTGCTCAAGAACATGTTAGCACGAGCCGGCGGTGGGCTGCTCCCTCTGGGTGGCGCCAGCGAGTTGATGGGCGGCCACAAAGGGTACGGTCTGGCATTGCTGGTGGATATACTGTGTGGCGTGCTGCCTGGCGCGGGTTATGCCAACACCATCTACCCCAAAACGCCCGACGGTAAGCCTCTGCCGGCTAACGTAGGGCACTTTTTCGGTGCACTGCGGGTAGATGCCTTTCGGCCGTTAGACGAGTTCAAAGTCACTATGGACGACATCATCCGCCGCCTCAAGAACTCACCCAAAGCTGAAGGTGCAGAGCGCATCTACATTCACGGCGAAAAAGAGTTCGAGGTCGAAGACGAACGCCGGGCCAATGGCGTGATTCTTCACCAAAAAGTCGTCGCCGACTTGCGAGCAATTGCCGGCGAGTTAGACGTCGAGTATGACCTCTGAAACTGGACCCTGAACGTTACGCGGGGGAAAAATGGATTCACCTTCTGTATCTAATTCATCGTCCTCTCTCCATTCCCTGGCGCGCTTTAGCCAAGCCAGCCAGGTGATTCACGCGACGCATACGCTAGACGAGGTGCTGACGCACGCCATCTCTGAACTCCACTCGGCATTGGACGCCGAAGCGGCCTCGGTGGCGCTGTTGGACGTAGCAACTGACAGCATCATCTTGTATGCCGCTGGACCTGTGGCCGAAGCGGTTAGCGGGTTGCAGTTGCCGCGGGAACACGGCATCATCGGCTGGGCCATCACTAACAAACAATCAGTAATTGTCAACAACGTCTCAGTTGACACACGCTTTCGACCCGACGTGGATGGTCACACGGGCTTCCAAACCCGGTCGGTTATTGCTGCTCCCCTGATTTCTGGCACCGAGATCGTTGGGGCAGTGGAGGTGCTCAACAAGCGTCATGGTGGCTTTACCACCGAGGACTTGCAGTTTCTGGAGGCCTTTGGCGTGGTGGTGGCTTCGGCCATCGAAAACGCACAACGTTTCCACCGGGAGCAACAGCGCCGTCGAGAAGCTGATACGCTGCGTCACGTGTGGGAAGCGCTTACCACGCCTCGGGATCTAAAAGTCCTGCTAGACATAATCCTGGACCAACTAAGCCAGTTGATTGACTATCGAAGCGCCTCTATCTTGCTCGTTGCCGACGACGGCGGATTGGAACTGGGTGCTAGTCGTGGTCTGGAAGATTTAGATGCATCCGCCCAAATGGTAAGAAAGCTGGGACTGGACGTCAAAGTACGAACGATGCTAGAGACGCGTCAGCCCTTGCTAATTCCCGACACCCGCGCCGACCCCAGGTGGCAACACTTTGCCGCCTCGTCCTACATCCGTTCTTGGATCGGCGCTCCGCTCTTTATCAAGGGACATCTCATCGGCACGCTCAACGTTGACCACGACCAGGCGGGGCACTATAGCGCTGACCAGGCGCGCCTGCTGACCAGCTTTGCCCACCAGGCGGCCATCGCTATCGAGAACAGCCGGCTCTATGCCGCGACGCGCAAAGCCTGGTTGCAACTGGCAGAACAGGCCCGACGCATGGTCACCCTCTACGAGACCAGTCGCGCTTTGCTGACCGGGTTGGAACTGGACCAGGATGCGCTGTACGAACTGGTCAGCCGTATCACCAAGTTGATTGAAGCCCGTTACGGCATCCTCGACATACTGGCAGAGAACATTCGCCCGCGTATGTTCATTACCGTAGGTTTCACTCAGGCGGAGATCGCCGATCTCGATTTTGATTCTTTGGACCATAGCATTCTAGACATATTGAGCAGTGAACGCGAAGTGATCCACAACAACGAACTGAGTGGAGCAATTGGACCGTGGCAGGCGCTTCCAGCCGCTGTCCTGAACAGCTTCCTCGGCGTCGCCATCCACGCCCGCGGACACGTGCTAGGTCGGTTGCTACTGGCTGGCAAACTCAACGACCAGCCCTTTAGTCAAGAAGATGAGTCCCTGGCGCTGGCGCTAGCCACCAACCTGGCCGGCACGATCCAGAATGCCTCATTTTATCACAAGACTCAACAACGGCTACGTGAACTGAGCGCCCTCTATGAAATTTCGCGCACCGTTACCTTGATGACAGAGATCGATGACATTTTCACCCATCTAGCGACGCAAGTCGCTGGACTGCTCGACGCGGAACGGTGTGCCTTTTTCATCTACAAGGATGGGAAACTGGAATGCCAGCCTCCCGGCTTCGGGATACCGCCAGAGATGGTCGATCAGCTCATTTTTCCGGTCACAGAGAGTAACCCCTTGCACGCTTTCATTCACGCCCCCGAACCGTTGATCAGTAACGAGTTGATGAATGACCCGGATTTGATCGCTCAAAGGTCAGCGCTGGCCCAGTTAAACATTCGACGTCTGATAAGTTGCAGCATTACCATTGACGAGCAGCAGATTGGGCTTTTGGTAACGGCCGACAAACATGGAGGAGAGGAATTTAGCGAACAGGACCGCCATCTGGTCTCCATCATCGCCAACCAGGTCAGCAATGTGCTGCAGCGGGCGCATTTGCAGAGCCGCCAACGAGAACAGGCACATATTCAGTCCGCCCTACTAAAGGTCAGCCAGGTGATCAGCAGCTTGACTAACTTGGACGAACTCTTACAAACCGTGGCTCAAATCACTCACCAACTGGTCGGCTGCGATCACTGTCTCATTGCCTCTTGGGAAGAACGGCAAGCTGCTTTTGTGCCCCGGGCGCAGAGCGGTCTCGACCCGGTGTTGAACGAGGCACTTTCCCAGATGTATTTTCGACCGGGCGAACTGTCTTTCATCGACCAGGCGACGGAGACACGATCTCCGGTGCTGTTGACCCGGCGAGATATACGCGAGACAGTGCCTGGGTGGACACGGGGCATCTTGGGTCTGGAGAATAGCCTGCTTGTGCCCCTAGTTGTTCAGGAGCGGGCGGTGGGGTTAATCACCGCCGCTTATACTCGGGCAAGCCATCCACCAGGCGATAGAGAGATCGCGTTAGTGACTGGCATTGCCCGGCAGGCCGCCATCGCCATCGAAAACGCCAACCTTTACCAAGACCTGCAACTTCACGCCGGACGCTTGGAGCGGGCCTATAGCGAGTTGAAGGAGCTGGACAGTCAGAAGACACAGTTCGTTCAAAACGTGTCCCATGAACTGCGGACCCCTTTCACATTGATCAAGGGTTATCTGGAGATGCTGTTGGAAGAAGAATTAGGTGACCTGAACGACAAACAAAAACAGGGGCTGCAGATGGTCGCAGACAAAACCGAGGAACTGGGTCAGTTGATCGAGGACATCTTTACCATACAATCTATTGAGACTGCCTCGCTGAACCTACGGGATTTCGAACTCAGCATACTACTCGAGGTGTCACTGGAGAGTTTCACCGACTGGGGACACAGGTCCGACGTCGACCTGCAAAGCGACCTCCCCCCCGATTTGCCCCTCTTGAGGGCCGACCCCAGCCTGGTGGAACGTGCCATCGAGCACCTGCTAGACAATGCGATCAAGTTCAGTCCGAACGGCGGCCCAGTCATTCTAAAAGCCAGACCACAGGGTAAAATGATGCGTATCGAAGTCAAAGACCACGGTATCGGCATATCCGCAGAGTCGTTACCTTACGTCTTTGACCGCTTTTACCAAGCTGACGGTTCTACGACCCGGCGCTTCAGAGGGACGGGGCTGGGGCTGTCCATTGTCAGGCAGATCGCCGAAGCCCACGGGGGCCAAATCGGCGGCAGCAGCATCGAGGGAGAGGGAAGCACTTTCTTCTTTACCGTGCCTCTGGCCCCCACATCCAAGGCGACGCCATAAAAAGATCACCCCACGGCTGACCGTGGGGTGATCTTTGCACAGTGGAGGCGGCGAGAGTCGAACTCGCGTCCGAAAAAGCCAATCACGTACATCTACAAGCTTAGTCGGCCTATTGACTTTTGCCCACCGGCCCCCGGCCGACGGGGTGCCCAGGCGGGCTAGTCGCTGAGTCTTGAGCAGCACCTAGCGACGTCGGTGCTGCCGCACGCTGGCATTTATGACGCCCGTTACCTGGCCCACCAGCGCGAGACCAGGGCGGACGTGACCGCGCTCTTTGGCGATCAGACTCTTCTCACGCTACACTAGGCAGCGAGAGGAAGAGCGGCATAGTTAGTGTTTTTGGCACCTAACTGTTTTGCTCAGTTGTTAACGAGGTCCAAGCGCCCCGGCTTGCAATACGGGATCTGGTCTTCCCCGTCGAAACCATTTCGCCCC
>CBFDAD010000012.1:0-13856 GCA_965602705.1 uncultured bacterium | reverse complement strand
GCTGGGCCGATTGCTGAACCTCTTCGTCGACCTGGTAGTCGGAGCAGTCGACACGAAAGACGACCTCTCGCCCCACCATCTGTCGGGCCAGTTCCCGCTTGTTGGTCTCGGCGGTGACCAAATTGGCCACCGTGCGGCCACGGCGCAGCACCGTCACCCGATCGGAAAAGGCCATAACCTCACCCAACTTGTGGGTGATAAAAATGACGGTCTTGCCTTCGCTGCTCATTTGACGTAACGTGTGCCCAAGCTCTTCGGACTCTTGGGGCGTGAGCACCGCCGTTGGTTCGTCCAAAATGAGGATTTCAGCGCCGCGATAGAGCATCTTCAAGATCTCAACCCGCTGCTGCTCACCGACCGAGAGTTGCCAGATGTAGGCCCCCGGATCAACCTGAAGACCGTAGCGAGCCGATAGCTCGCCGATTTCCTCCTCGACGTGATCCAAATCCAGGCGAAAGCGAGGTTTTTCCAACCCCAAGATGATGTTCTCGGCGACCGTCTGAGGCTCGACCAGCTTAAAGTGCTGATGTACCATGCCGATCCCCCAACGTGTCGCGTCGCGGGGAGAGCGAATGTCGGCGGTTTGGCCGTGCAGGCGGATTTCGCCAGCGTCGGGTCGATAGAGACCCGCCAGCACGTTCATCAACGTGCTTTTGCCTGCGCCATTCTCGCCCAACAAGGCGTGAATCTCGCCCGCGCCCACAGTCAGCTCGACCTGGTCATTGGCGACTACGCCGGGAAAGCGCTTGGTAATGCCGTGCATCTCGACGGCGGGAAGTTGAGTGTTCACGTGCACTCCTTGTGATTAACTTGGTGTTCCAATCAGCGGGGGATTAGCTCTGGTCCCCACCGCAGACTAAAGGTGATCCCGGCCAGAGTGGGGCCGGGACAAACCTGACCCTCACTAGCCGACCGGGATCACCCGCATACACCATCAGCCTATTGCGGAACCTCGCCGACGACACCCTCAACCAGCCAGTCAAAGGACAGCTTGTCCTCATCAGGCATGGTTTCGCCTTCGGCAACCCGCAGTTCGCCCGTGTTATCGTAGATAGGACCCACGAACACGTCGAACTCACCACTCAGGATGCGCGCCTGCTCTTCCTCAACCAGGTCCTGGACATCTTGTGGCACAAAGTCGGCGATGGGCGCCAGGCTCAGGATGCCCTCAGCCATGCCCCACCACACGGGGGTGTTGTCCCAAGTGCCATTGGCCACGTCCTCGACGGCCTGCTTGTAGAACACCTCCCAGTGCCATATCGGCGCGGTCAAGAAAGCGTCGGGCGACTGGTCGCGAGCCACGTCCGAGTTGTAGCCGATGACGTAGATGCCCTTTTCTTGAGCCAGCTTGTCCGCCTCGGTCGAGTCGCTCTCGCGAGCGATGACGTCAGCGCCCAGGTCGTACAGCGCCTCGGCTGCCTCACGCTCTTTGGGCGGGTCCACCCACGCAAAGATCCAAACAGGGCGCACTTCGATGTCGGGGTTGACCGACTGAGCGCCCAGGGCAAAGGCATTCATGTTGCGCACCACCTCAGGGATGGGGTAGGGCGCGATGTAGCCCAGGACGTTCGCCTCTGTCATCTTTCCGGCGATGATGCCAGCCAGGTACCAGCCCTGGTAACCCCGACCGTCATAGATACTGACGTTATCGGCCATCTTGTAGCCGGTGCAGTGCTCAAAGACAGTGTCGGGATAATCAGCAGCCACCTCGATGACCGAGTCCATGTAGCCAAAGCTGGTGGCAAAGACGATGCCGTAACCCTTTTCTGCAAAGTCTTGGATCACGCGCGCCGAGTCCGGGCCTTCGGCTACCAGCTCAACATAGGCGGTTTCGACGCCCATCTCTTCCAGTGCCAGGCGGCCCTGGTCGTGGGCATAGGTCCAGCCCAGGTCGCCCGTGGGGCCGACGTAGACAAAAGCGGCGCTGGGCAACTCCCCAGCGACGCCCTCTACCACTGGCGGCGCTTCCGGCGCTTCACCAACGACACCCTCAACGAACCAGCTCATGTTGAGCATCTCTCCGTCGTTCATGCAGGCGCCATCAGCGACCGACAGCTCGCCGTTCTGGCCCATGATGGGGCCACAGAAGACGTCCCACTCGCCGCTGCGGATCACGGCCTCGTACTCATCCACCATCGCCGCTGTTTCGGCGTCCACCTCGGGGCTGAGCTCAGCCAGGCCCACCACGCCATCTTCCAGGCCGCCCCAGTAGGACTCGGTAGCATAAGTGCCATCCATCACGGCCTTGGCGATCTCGGCGTACTTGAGGCCCCAGTTCCAGACCGGGCTGGTCAGCACGCTGTCGCCGACAAAGGCGCGCATGTCCGAGTCGTAGCCGATGCTCACCGCGCCACGATCAGCGGCAGCCTTCTGCGGCTCGGTGGTGTCCTGGTGCTGCGCAATCACGTCCACGCCTTGATCCAACAGCGCCTCGGCCGCCTCCTTCTCCTCGGGCGGCCCAAACCAGGTGTTGGTCCACACCACACTCACCGTGGCCTCAGGATTGGCTGTGCGCACGCCCAACGTAAAGGCATTGATGCCTCGTATCACCTCCGGGATCGGGAACGCGGCAACGTAGCCAATCTTGTTCGTCTTGGTCGCCTTGCCCGCCACCAACCCCGACAGGAATCGCGGCTGGTAAATCCGCCCAAACACCGTGCTCACGTTCTCCGCTGTCTTGTAGCCCGAGATGTGCACAAACCACGTGTCAGGATACTCCTCCGCCACCGTGACGGTGGGGTCCATGTACCCAAAGCTGGTGGTAAGGATCAAGTCGTAGCCCTTTTCGGCAAAGTCGCGGATCACCCGCTCCGCGTCGGGACCTTCCGGCACATTCTCGATAAAGGCCGTCTCGATGCCCATCTCTTCCAGCATCAGCCGCCCCTGCTCGTGCGCCCAGGTCCACCCCAAGTCGCCGATCGGCGCCACGTACACAAACGCCACTTTCAGTTCCTCTTCGGGAGGACTCGTCGGCTTGGCGGTAGCGGTCGCCTCTGGTTTGGGGGTATCCGTCGCCTCTTCTCCACCGCAAGCCGCCAGGACTAGAGACAGGATAACCCCTATAGACACAAGGATCCAAAGCTTCTTCTTCATTTCTCACTCCTCTTGAGTTCAAAAAATGTGCAGTCACTCACAGGTTAAAGCTATTGTCGTGCGCTAGGCACCACCTCCTTCCGCAACAATATCCGTTCTCCAATATCCAATATCCAGTCCCTAATATCTACTTACGGCACGATCCAGGTACCGGTTTCACCCTGCAAGGCGCGCTTGATATTGGGCGGATCGGTGATAAGCGCCTGTTTGCCGCCAGCCTCCAAGAAACGGATAATAGCCTGCACCTTGGGTAGCATGCTACCCGCGGCAAAGTGCCCTTCCTCAACGTATTGTTGCGCCTCGGCCACGGTCATACGGTCAATGGCGGTCTGGTTTGGCTTGCCAAAGTTGAGGTACACTTTTTCGACGGCGGTCGAAATGAGCAATAGATCTGCCCCAATCTGTTGCGCCAGCAACGACGAGGCAAAATCCTTGTCGATGACGGCCGCCACGCCCTCCAGGTCTCCGTTCTCTTTCTCGATCACCGGGATGCCACCACCACCGACGGTGATGACGGTGATACCCTTGCCGATCAAATCTTTGACGGAATCCAGCTCGACGACGGCTTGCGGTATCGGCGAGGCGACCACGCGGCGCCAGCCTCGACCGGCATCCTCGACAACATCCCAGCCTTCTTTTTCTCGCCGGCCCTGGGCCTCAGTCTCATCCATAAAGGAGCCAATAGGCTTGGAGGGATTCTTGAATGCGGGGTCATTGCGATCCACGAGAACCTGGGTGATGATCGTCGCAGCCTGTTTGTTCATACCCCGGTGGCGGAATTCGTTATATAGATTCTGTTGCAAAGCATAGCCGATGGCACCCTGGCTGTCCGCACCGCAAACGTCCAGCGGGACCTCGTGTAGCTCGTGCCTGGCCAGCTCACTACGCCGCAGGATAAAGCCTACCTGAGGGCCATTGCCGTGACCAATGGCCACGTCCCAGCCCGCGGCGATCATATCGGCGATGTGGTGACAGGTCTCCCCGGCTGCTTTATATTGATCCTGGACCGTCCGGTGCTGTTTATCCTTGATCAAGCTGTTCCCGCCGATGGCAACCACAGCGATGCGACGGGCAGCGCTTGTATTGGATATCGTCATAGATTATCTCCTCACATAGTTGGTAGATTGGAAGATCAGTAAATTGGTAAATCGGTCAGATGCCCAGCTCACCAATTGCCCATGGTCAGCGCCATCACTGCCTTTTGCACGTGCAAGCGGTTCTCAGCGATGTCATATATGGCACTGCGCGGACCACTGGCAACCTCGTCGGTCACTTCGCTGCCCCGGTCCACAGGCATAGGGTGCGTAAAGATGGCATTGTCGGTGCGCGCCATACGCTCACCCGTCGTCGTCCAACCCTGGTAGGCCATTGCCTTTTCAATTTCGGCCTGCTTTTCGAGCACGCCGTCCTGATAGGCATCGGCCGTGACCCAGTTGCGGCTGTAGACAATGTGCGCACCCTCGTAGCCACTCTCGGGGTCGCCCACGATCTTGAACTCACGGCCATTGGCCTCGCAGTTAGCCCGGGTCCACTCGTAGACCTGGGAATCCAGGTCATAGCCATCGGGACGAGCGACGGACACGTCCATACCGAAGCGGCTGGCAACCAGGAGCGCCTCTTGCACACTGCACCAGGAGCGGGCCAGCGCGCCACTACCCCAGGTGAGCAAAAACTTGCGTCCTTTCAGGTTGCCATAGTCAGGTCGTCCAGGACCTCGACCATACCACTCGGCCCAACCCATTACGTCGGCCATGCCCTGGCAAGGATGAAACCTGTCATCGGCCATGTTGAGGATAGGAACGTCAGACCAGTAAGCATACTCGCGCAGCATTTCGTTCCCGGCACCGTAATAAGGTACTTTGTCTTCCAGGATACGGATGCCGATACCGGCGACATAGCGAGCCATCACCTTAGCTGCATCCTCGACGGTCTCGCCGGCCTTCTTTTGGGTCTTGAAACGCCCCGCCGAAGGGGTCATGAACTGAGCGTGGCCGCCCAGTTCGGTCGCGGCGGCCTCAAAGCTCAGTCGCGTGCGGACCGATGGGTTGTAAAAGAACATCAGGAAGGTCTTGTGTTCCAGAATGTGCGTCCAACGCGGCGAGAAGCGCTCGCGCTTCATCTTAGCCGCCAGGTCCAACAACGTCATCAACTCGTGCAGTGACCATTCCTGAGAAACGATAAAATCACGTCCGTATAGGTCCATATTTAGTCTCCGTCTACATCACCAAACTCATAACCGCTTTCTGTGCATGCAACCGGTTCTCTGCCTCGTCGAAGACCACACTGCGCCAGCCGCTCTTGGGGTCGGTGTTGTCGATCACGTCGTCCTCGACCTCCCAGCTCCGGTCGGCGGGCAAGCAGTGCATATAAATGGCATTCTTGTCGGCCAACGCCATGTAATCGCGGGTGGCCTTCCAGCTCTTGTAGCTGTCAAAGATTTCCTGGGCCTTGGGCTCATCGTCCTCGCCCACGGGCGGCTTGAAGAACGCCGTGGGTGCCCAGGCTTTGGGGTACAGCACGTGCGCGCCTTTGGCGGCCTCTTCAAAGTCGTGGCTGACCTCAAAGCTACTGCCGTTCATCTCGGCGTAACCCTGGCAGGCGGAGATGACTTCAGCGTCCAGTTCCATCTCCGGCGGGTGGGCCAGCACGGTGTCGCAGCCCATCATGGCCGCGGCGATGATGGCGCTCTGGGGCACGGCACGCGGCTTGTGCACCGACGGCGAATAGGCCCAGCTCATGACAAACTTGGTGCCCTTGAAAGTCCCGAACTTTTCCTTGACGGTCAGTATGTCGGCCAGCGCCTGGAAAGGATGGTACTTGTCATCTTCCATGTTCAGAATCGGGATATGAGCCCAATAGGCAAAGTTGCGGATCAGCTCGTTGGCCCCGCCGTAGACCCAATCCACCGGGTTGCCGTAGCAGCGAATGGCGATAGCCTCGCCCATGCGCGCCAGCACACGGGCCACGTCAGACACACGCTCGGTGCTGTAGGCCACCTCTTTGCCCGGCAACGCCGGAGTGTAGATCTTACTAGGGTCGAGAAAGTGAGCGTGGCCGCCCAGTTGGTGCATGCCGGCCTCAAAGCTGTTGCGCGTGCGCAAGCTCTGGTTGTAGAAAAGCATAAAGAGCGTCTTGCCGCGCAAGATGTGATCGTGTAGCTCGCCCACCGCACGACGGCGCTTCAGGTCCAGGGCCACATCAAGAATCGTTTCGATCTCCTCTTTGGTCCAGTCTAGCAGCGTGATAAAGTCACGCCCACGGAACGAATCAGTTTTCATTTCGATCTCCTTTTCTTCTCTTTTGGATTTTTATGCTGTGAGGTTAAACTTGCCAGCTCTTGCCCCTCTGGGTAATCCGCCTCCCTTCAGCGACGATGCGCCGAAGGAGGCAAGCACGCCCCTGACGGAATGCCAACCAGCGGTTTTCACGCAATTGAGTGAAAAACAAACCATCAGCCTATTCTACCTTGAGTTGCCGAGTTGTCAAACATGGCGCGCCAGGCAATTTGCTCCAGGTTTGAGGTCAGCTGTGTCTATGACTCACCGCTCCACAAATAGCTCCACCGGTCTAAACTGCTCGACGTCCACCAAACCCTGGTCGGTCAGCTTGAGCGCGGGGATCACCTCCAGCGCCATAAAGCCCATTATCATGAACGGGTCGTGTAACTCTGAGCCAAGAGCGGCGCTGCTGATGATGATCTTATCCTGGGCGTCCCGCACCGCCTCCACCGGCTGATCCGACATCAAACCGGCAATGGGCAGAGGCAGTTTATCCAAAACCTGGTCACCGTTGGCCACGGCGAAACCGCCGCCAATTTCGCCCACGGCTCGCGCGGCCGTAAGCATGCTTTTGTCATCGACTCCGACGACGACGAGGTTATGGTGATCGTGGGCCACTGACGCAGCCAATGCACCGGCCTGCAAACCCATACCGTGTATAAAACCCAAGCCAACGTTGCCCGTGCCCCGGTGACGCTCAATGACCGCCATTTTCAGAATGTCCCGTTCCAGGTCAGCCACGGCATACTGCCCCGCAGCGTCCCGCGGAACCTCCTCGATCAAATGCTCGGTCACAAGCTGGTCTTTAATGATGCCAATGACCCGCGCTTTGGGGCCGGTCGCCGGGATGTGAAAGATACGCTCGTCCACCCCACTCCAATCCACGTGCACGGAGCCACGTACGTGGCTGTCATCCACCTGAGGAACAGGCCAGTCACCGACTGGGGTACCCTCTTGAGCGACCAGCCGCCCGCCGCTGAAAACTAGCTCGGGACGGATATCGTGCAGATCAGCAAAGACGACCACGTCGGCCCGTTTACCAGGCGCCACGGCGCCCCGGTCGTAGAGACGGAACCACTCGGCAGTGTTGAGAGTAGCCATGCGGATCGCCGTCACCGGATCGAGCCCCTGAGCAATAGCCATGCGCACCAACTGATCCATGTGCCCACTGTCCAACAGATCGGCCGGGTGGCGGTCATCGGTGCAAAGACAGCAGCGACGGCTGTTTTCGGGTGTGACGGCCGGTAGCAAATCAATCAGGTTGCGCGCGCCGGTCGCCTCGCGCATAAACACGTACATCCCCAGGCGCAGACGTTCCGTCGCCTCCTCAGCCGTGACACACTCGTGATCCGAACCAACGCCGGCGGCGACGTAGGCGTTCAGCCATTGCCCAGTGACGCCAGGGCTATGTCCATCCACGATTCGCCCCCTAAAAGCCTCCATCTTGGCCAAGACGCTGGGGTCGCCCAGAATCAAGCCGGGATAGTTCATCATCTCGGCCAGGCCCAGTACGCGCGGGTGGCCGAGCAGCGTGGCGAGCTGGGCAGCATCCAGTTCAGCACCAGCGGTGCCCATCTGGGTGGCGGGCACGCACGATGACGCATTGACATAGACCGTCAACGGCAGTCCGTCGGACACGTCCAGCATATAGTGAATGCCGTCCAGCCCACAAACGTTGGCAATTTCGTGAGGATCACTGATGACGCTGGTGGTGCCCTGTGGCACGACAGCGCGGGCGAACTGCGGTGGTGTGACCATGCTGCTCTCAATGTGTACGTGAGCGTCAATGAAACCGGGCGCCACGTAGCGTCCCCCCAGTTCTATTTCATTTTTAGCTTGGTAGCCAGGGCCCAAAGCCACGACCTTGCCCCCGACAATGATAACATCGGTCTCATGAATCTCGCCCGTATAGACATTGATCAGCTTGCCGTTACGTAACGCCAGGTCGGCTGGCGCATCCCCACGGGCAACCTTGACGATTTGTGCCAGATCCATTTTGTGCTCCTCCATCAGAAAAAAGTCGCCTCCGACGTGACTTGCCGAGCGTGAAAAAAGATGATGGCCAAGTTATCAACTTGCTGGCAAAGCAACGGTGAAAACGCACGTCTCGTCGGTCTGTTCGGCTTTTAATCGGGCGCCCATCTCGTTCAAAATGTGCCAGGCCAGGCCAAGTCTTAGATGAGCGTCGTAAGGAATAGAGCAGTCAGCCTCGTCAGTCAACAGAGTGGAGGGGACAGACAGTAACTTGGCGGGCGGTCGGCATCCCTGACTTTCCAACTGTATCAACAGCGTCGCCTCGCCAGTCCAAGCGCGCAGCGTCAGTACGGCGTCGCCCATGTACTTGCCCGATAGCGCCAGCAGCGCCGCCAGTGCCTGCCTCAAGCGCTTGTTGTTGCTTTGCAGCCTGACCGCTGAGATCGATGGATTCACATCTGCATCAAAGGCAAAATTACGATTTCTGGCCAGCGTCTGCCCCAGTGAAATCAGTTCGTCTAGAACCTCGGTGGCTGACACTGATTCGATCTCAAAACCCATATCTTGATTCTTTAGAATCAGCGCGTCAAGCAAAAGGTTAAACAAGGCCAGCATCCGCCGGCTGGCCTTGTAAATCGTCTCTAGCGCCTCGCCTTGCGTACTGGTAATCAGCCCGTCAACGCCTTTGAGCATCAATCTTGAAAAACCAATGGTCGAGTTCAGTGGACCACGTAGCGCGTGGGCAACCTCGCTGTAATCAGCCCAGTTAATCGACTCCCCGTTGACACGTCTGCTGAGTTTGGCTATGGACCGCTCAACTGATTCCAAATCCTCCCGCTGATTTTCGGTCAACGGGCCTAGCGTGCCACACAGGAGCGCGCGGCAGGCATCATCCATTTGCGGTACTACGTCGACGCGCAACTCGGCTCTCATCTGATCCCACAGGGTCTGGATTAATCCGCACATTTCTCACATCCTAACTTTATTTTTCCCGATGGGCAGCGCCGGAGAACCGACCAGCGATGAACTTGCCGTGACCCGATTGGCCGCGGAATTCCCCGTTCTCATAGACCACCTGACCTCGTGAGAGCGTCACCTTGACCCGCCCCTTGAGCGAAAAGCCCTCATACGGGGTGTACCCGGCCAGCCCGTGCAGATCGCCGGCCGTCAAGTTACGATCCCCCTGGGGGTCATAAATGGTCACGTCGGCGTCAGCCCCAGGCATCAGCGTGCCTTTGACCGGGTAGAGGCCCAAGATACGTGCCGGGCTAGTGGAAAGCAAACGGACCAAATCAGGCCAATCGAGGCGGCCTCGGGCCACACCGTAGCTTGCCATCAACGGCAGCAGTGTTTCGATGCCGGGCAGTCCGCCGGGCGTCTGCGTGAAATCGGGATGGGCAGTTTTTTGATCGAGGGTATAATCGCAACTGTCCGTCGCGATCACGTCGACCTCTCCCGCCTCAACCCATTGCCACAACGCCGCGTTGTTCTCGACCGCCCGCAAGGGTGGCTGCAAGATGAACCTGTGTGGCTCTTTGCCGCTGTAGGCCAATTCGTTAAGCAGCAAGTATTGAGGACAGGTCTCGGCAAAGGCGATTTGACCGCAAGCCCGAGCCTGAGCCACCAGCTCGACCGAGCGGGCGACGGAACAGTGCACGATGTAGACCGGCGCCTTTGCGGCCTGCGCCAGAAATAGCACACGATGGACTGCCTCCACTTCACCCAGTGCCGGCCGGGCGCGACCGTGGTTGACCAGGCCCGTCTCCCCCGCCGTGACCAGCGCCTCCGTCGCAGCCGTCACCAGCGCGTCATTTTCACAATGCACAGCGGTCAACATGTCGCGCTCGCCAGCAGCCTTTAGCAAACGAAAGAAGGTGGCATCGTCGGCGTAATAGTTAGGCCGGTAGGTCGTGTACAGCTTGATGCTGGGCACGCCCAGTTCCACCAGCTCATCCAGTTCCCCCTCACGCGCGGGCGGCAGGTCGGTCACCATGCAGTGCAAGCCATAATCAATCACCGCCGGCTGAGCCTCTTCCCAACGGTTGTGTATCGCTTCGGTCAAGCCCTGGCCAGGAAACTGGGTCGCAAAATCAACGACTGTGGTCACACCGCCGCAAGCCGCGGTCGTGGTGCCAACCAACCAGTCATCCGGGGTCTGGTAGATGCCGGTATCGAGCTGGATATGGGTGTGCGCATCAATGATCCCTGGCAACACAACGCAGCCGCTGGCGTCGATGAACCGATCACCAGGGCCCGTCGGCAAGTCGGCGGCGAGGGCGGCGATGCGCTCGTCGATGATTAACAAGTCACCCGCGAAAGTGCTTTCAGCGGTCGCCAGTACTCCGCCCTTGATGATGGTCCGTCTATGGCTCACATACTTGCTCCTACAAGACCTGTCCGCGCATTGTACCCTTGCTCTACAAGCCCGTCAACCACCGATCCCTCTCAACCACAAGGTCAACCATCTACTTGAACCCCAAAACCTCTAAACCCGGTGGTTTATCCTGCACCCGCAGCACGACCTCGGCGCGACCGGCAGCGCTGTCACGAATATGCTCCGTGTGTTTGGGCAAGGTCAGCTCCGGCAACGCCTCCACGCGAAAATAACGGCTCTCCACACCCTCGTCGGTCGAGACCATCTGACCGCCGACGACGTGTCCCTCAAAGCCCAGCACTATCTCGCGTCGGGACGGCTTGCTGTAAACACCTGTCATCCGCTTGACCTCAATCTCTAGCCCAGTCTCCTCACGCGTCTCGCGCACGGCCGCGGCCCAGGGCATCTCGCCACGTTCAACCCGACCGCCGGGCAGATTCCATACCGGGTAGTCGCGCCGCTGGACCAGCAACACCCGTCCTTCAGAGTCAAACAACGTGACAAAAGCACCGAGCGTCCAGAAGGTAGCTCCGCTTTGGCCTTTGAAACGCTGTAACCATCGGCGCAGGTGGAAAAACGGCCGCGCAGCAAGATAGACCCAAAGAGGCGTTGGCAAGGCGCACCAGAGTGTCGCCCGGTTTCCCCTGAGCGTATCGGCCAGGTAGCGCCTATGCCAGACAGGTGTATTGACAGGTAACCTTTCAATCGGCCAATAGCAGATGGCCGTCGTTTCGTCGGTGACGCGCGGTGCACCACCAATGGCGCGGCAAGCAAACAGAAAAGTCATCACTCGCGTGCGGCCACCCAGAACGCGCGGCAAGGCATAGAGGCCAACCAGCCGCTCAATCTCGACTTCGAGTCCGGTTTCCTCTTTCACCTCACGTACGCAGCATTCCTCAGGCGTCTCACCCTGATCCATGTGTCCGCCTGGCGAGACCCACAAAGGAAGGTCACTGCGCCGGGTCAACAAAACCTGTTCGTCGTCAATGATGATCGCCGTTGCGCCGAGAGAATGCATCGGACGTCACTTGCCATCCACCAGCGCCCGCGCAATCCGATTGTGCCGCTCGATCACCGGCTCTATCTCTAGCGTCGTCAAGCGGCCATCGTCGACGACAACTCGCCCATTGATGACACTCAAGTTCACCTGGGGCGGCGTACAGAAGACCAAGGCCGCCACAGGATCGTGCAGCGCACCAGCAAAGTCAAGCCGGTTCAGGTCAAAAGCGATGAAATCGGCCGCCTTGCCCGGCTCTAGCGCGCCAATGTCGTCCCGGCCCAGTACGCGCGCGCCGCCTAGCGTCGCCATCTCCAGCACGTCCTCGGCAGTGAGACTGTCCGGGCTACCCGCTGCGTGGGGACGCCCCGGTGAAAGCCGCCCCAGAAGCAACGCCAGACGTGCTTCCGCCAACAGGTGACTGCTGTCGTTGCTAGCGCTGCCATCCACCCCCAATCCGACCTTGATCCCGTGGTCCCGATAGGCCCGCACTGGCGCGATGCCGCTGCCCAAACGCATATTAGACGCCGGGCAGTGACAGACGCCAGTCCCGGTCCGCGACATCAACTCGATCTCGGCGGTGTTAACGTGGACGCCATGGGCGTACCACACGTCATCGCCAACCCACCCCAACTCATCAGCATAGCCTACAGGCCGGTGACCAAACTGCGCCAGACAGAATTCTTCTTCATCCAACGTCTCAGCCAAATGGGTATGTAAATGAACGCCATAGCTTCGGGCCAGACTGGCCGCTTCGCGCATCAGGTCAGGCGTCACCGAGAAGGGGGAACACGGCGCGACGACAATCCGGATCATCCCACAACGATCGGCTTGGTGATAGGTCTCAATGGCGCGTCGGGTATCGCGCAGAATGCTATCCTCGTCCTCGACGACCCGATCGGGCGGCAAGCCACCTTGACTCTCGCCCAGGCTCATACTGCCGCGGCTGGCGTGGAAACGCAGCCCGATCTCTCGCGCCGCACGGATTTCATCGTCAATGCGGGCGTCGTTGGGATAGATGTACAGATGATCGCTGGCAGTGGTGCAACCTGACGTGATCAACTCGGCCATCCCCACCAGAGCGCTAACATAGACCGCCTCGCCGGTCAACCCAGCCCAGATTGGGTAGAGCGTTTTCAGCCATTTAAAGAGATTCGCGTTTTGTGCCGCTGGCACCACACGGGTCAGCGTCTGGTAAAGATGATGGTGGGTATTAACCAAGCCAGGCAGGACAATCTTGCCCCGGGCTTCAATCAGGGTGTCGGCATTGTCAGGCAGGTCAGCCGTCGGACCCACTGCTTCAATCACATTGTCACGCACGAACAACGCGCCGTCAGGGATGCGACGGCGGCTGTCGTCCATTGTCACAAGCAAATCCGCGTGACGTACTAACAGCGTGCTCACAAACTCACTCCTTGTTGGGAATTGATTATACACCGATCAAACTGACAGTTTTGCAGGAACAGTTTAGCACAAAGTAACTCGCCTGACAATGTGTTATTGCTCCTGTTCTTCCTTGCCCTTTCGTCACAACTTGAGTACAATGAAGCTAACAAGAATCCACACTTTCCCCCCTTACCCAGGCTGGCCCTTGCCGAGGGATAATTGCGTGTGCACTTGTTGAGAGGCCATATGAGCAGACGCAGGACACTGACCTATGTAGATAGCATACTCGTCGTCTATGGACGCGAGGCATTGACAGCCGAGCGCCGGGCCGCCGAGCTACTGGCGCATCAGCTAGCGAAGCGAACCAGCGTAAAGACGCTAGTGACCGATGATCACGCCTATGATCCGGCAGGCTGGCAGGCGTTGGTTCTGGTCGGCCACCCCGACCGGCACCTGGTGGCGGCCGCACTTATGGCTAGCCATGGCGTGCGCCGGCCTAATGAAACCCGTCCGGGACCGGAGGGCTATGTCGTGCGGCGTGTGGGGCCCTCACGCCCACCTACTATCATCATCTCCGGCAGCGACGGTCCGGGGTGCCTATATGGTGTAGGGGCATTTCTACGGGCGGGGGTCCGGGGGCGGTGTTGGGGGGGCGGTAAGGAGGGAAGAAAACAGAACATCTGGCCGCTGGCCAAGACGATCTGGATCCTGATTCGTCCGCACCGTTTGGATTGGCCTGTGGGTTCATGCTATA
>CBFDAD010000011.1:0-14375 GCA_965602705.1 uncultured bacterium | reverse complement strand
CGACGCGGGTGATAGCCAAAGCATCTACGCCGTCAACGCTTGCGCCGGTGCCTTTGAATCAGAAGACGCTGGCAGCACCTGGACGCGCGTCAGGACTGGCGTGGATGAGCGCATCTCCATGCTGGGTCAATCCCCTCACGCGCCTGGACTGCTGCTGGCAGCCAATGCCAGCGGTCAAGTCTATCGCAGCCGTGACGGCGCATCGACCTGGGAGCTTGTCGGCGACGGTCTCCCCGCTGAGCGCATCTGCAGCCTGACCGCCTCTGGTCCCGACACCTACTGGGCCACGACGTCGAACGGAAACGACGGTACCCTATACCGCTTCAACGCCGGACGCTGGGCACCCGTCCCCTTTGGTCAGCCACCGGACACCGAGGCCACTAGCGTCTACATAGATCCTGATAACCCAAACAACCTATACGTCGGTTTAGAAAAAGCCCTCGGCGCCAGCCTCGATTCTGACACAGCGCTTCTCTTCCGCGCAACCGACGGTGGTTTCAACTGGACCCCGTTGCCAAACCCACCGGGCCGGGCGGGCATCCGCGTTCAGATCCTGGGCAAAGCCCGACCTTCCGGCGTGCTATATATTGCCAGGGACAGCGAGTTGCTGTCCTCGTCCGACGGGGGAGACACCTGGAAGGGAGTCAGACTGCCTGGCGACGCCCCTATTTCCCAAGCCCCGCGCCGGCCCGGCGGTGGTTTCAACTTAATCGCCGTCGACCCGGCGAATAACGACGTGCTCTATCTAGCCCTGGGCAACGCAGGCATCGCCAAGAGCGTGGACGGCGGGAATAGCTGGCGGATAGTCAACAATGGCTTGAACAACACCACCATTTCGGTCATCGCCACCCAACCCACCGATCCGGCCACGCTCTATGCCGCGTCAGCCAACGGCGATGGACCCTTTAAATCGTCTGACTATGGCGACAGTTGGACCCGGCTCTATGGCGGCGGACTTGACCATCCTTGGACCGACACGCTGATCGTAGATCCCAACCACCCCGATACCCTCTACCAGGCCACCGACAATGGCCGCGTTTTTCGCTCGGATGACGGTGGCATCAGTTGGGCCATCACTTGGCCCGACTTTCGTTTCAGCGCCATCTATGCCTTGACCGTCGCACCTTCTGATCCCAACATCTTGTACGCCAACAAGAATGGTTTTGGCCTCTTTCGTAGCGACGACGGTGGGGCCTCGTGGCGCTTTTTGCACGGAGCGCCGGTGGACTATACTTATGCTCTGGCAGTTCACCCGGGTAACCCAGACTTTGTGCTCAGTGGTGAGAACCATAAGTCCGTTGAGACGTCGGCGCAATTGTACCGCAGCGAGGACGGTGGCGCGACCTGGGACGTGGCCCTGGACGTGGCCGACGCTACCGGCGTCACCTCGGCCGCCTTTGACCCACGAGTGGAGCCCTACTTTGCGCGCGGCCAGCGACCAGATGATCCTACCCGGCTCTATGCGGCCAGCACGGGCCCCCGCGGCACCCTCTGGTTCAGCAACGACGCCGGCGACTCGTGGAAACCTCTCAACGATGACTTGAACTTTACCAACGTCCGTGCTCTGGCCGCCACACCCCACCGCTCAGGCGTGCTCTACGCCGGTGCATGGGGTGGCGGCACCTGGCGCACCGAGGACAGTGGCCAGAGCTGGCAACGTCTACCGGGCGACCCGGCTGCCTCAGCCGCGGCCATCGCCGTGGATCCCAGCAACCACAACATCGTTTACATTGCCGACGGCACCGCACCTTTTCTCTACCGCTCCACCGACGATGGAAACACCTGGGAAGTCATTTTTGACGCCGGGCCGGACTATGAGCAAATGGTTGCGCTGGCGCTGGCCCCTTCTGACCCCAGTATCCTCTACGTCTCGGCGACAAAGAGGGACAACGATGACGCCGGAGCGGTCTTTCGCATTGATGCCAATGCACCCGTTGGCGAAAATGACAGCGAAATCACCACCAACCTGCCCCGTGCGCCCGTGAGCCTGGGGGTGCACCGGCGCGACCCGCGTCGCTTATTTGCCGTGACCCACGACGGGGGAGTTTGGAAAACGGTCGACGACGGCGCATCCTGGCGCCAGGTCAAGCACGGTCTGCCGGAGGCCAACTTTTCCCAGATCGTCGTGGACCCCATCATACCCGAGACGCTCTTTCTGGCCGGCGGCCACGCCGTGAACCCCGAGACCGACCTTACCACCGACGAGCTGTACGGTATTTGGAAATCTTCCGACGACGGCAACACCTGGTACAAGGTTGGCGGCGCGACCTTTGGTCGATCCAGTGGCCCCATCCAGGCCATCACCTTTCATCCCGAAGATCAGCAGGTGATGTACGCCGTTGGTGACGGTGGTGTCTATCTCAGTCCCGACCGCGGCGAGACATGGACCAATATCAACGGACGGCTGCCCTTCACCCCGATGAACGCGGTTGCCACCGACGGACTAACCCTTTACGCCGGAAGCGCCGGCGCAGGCCTGTTCACCGGCGACCTCCACCCACTCATCCACACCGCCGACTGGGTGCGAGAGAGCCATCTGAGCGTTCCTATTGCACACATTCAGATCACGCTCCATCCCAACGACCCGCAGACCCTCTACGCCAGCGCCTTCCCCGGCGGCGTCTTCAAGACAACCGACGGCGGCGCAACCTGGCGCGAGTGCAACTCTGGACTGCCAAGTTTTGCGGTGGCCGATCCTGCCCGTCAAGGTTTTTATGCCCTGGCGATCGCCGCCAGCGACCCTGAGGTCCTCTACCTGGGCCTGTACGGACAAGGCATCTACAGCAGCGACGACGGCGCGACCACCTGGCGCCCGGTTCATGGGGAGCAGATGGATTTAAAGGATGCCAATGTTGGGGCGCTACTGGTCCACTCTGATGACGCCGGCGTCGTCTACATCGCCAGCGTGCCAGGCGAGGCGCTCGTAGCCGGCACAGGGGTCTGGCATACGGCCGACGGCGGGCGCAGTTGGAGCGAATTTGGCCAAGGGCTACCGCCCAGCGGGGACGTGCGCACGCTGGCAATGGGGGCCGACGGCCAACTCTACGCCGGCACCGGCGGCTATGGGCTGTATGTGCGCCCCGCTCTTTACGGGGCTGGAGATGACACCTGGCAACAACTGCCCGTACTGCCCGACCGGGAAACACCCCGGTCTGCGTGGGATCATCGTCTCCCGTACCAGCACACGTCACTGCTGGTGCACCCCAAGGACTCAAACACCCTCTACGCCGCTGCCTTCGCAGCCGGCATCTATAGAACCACTGACGACGGCCGCACGTGGCGTGAGCGCAACGTCGGTTTCAAGAACGAAGGCGTCCTCGTCCTCGTCCCTCATCCCGAGCAGGACCAGACCTTATATGCGGGTACCTCGAACGGCATCGCCCGCAGCACCGACGGCGGTGACACCTGGCACCCTTGGGACGCCGGCTGGCCGCCCGGACAGTGGGTCTTGAGTATTGCCTTTGACCTCACAAATCCCGACGTGCTGTATGCGTGCTCCCAGAACGGCGCGGACGTGACCCAGACCACGGAACCAGCAGCATCTGTTCCTGACGGAGCCGCCACTGTTGGCGGCACCGTGATGAAATCCACCGACGGTGGCGCGACCTGGTTTGAGATGACCACTGGTCTCAGTACAGATCATACATTCTATCAACTGCTGGTGGATCGCTTTGACCCGAACGTCATCTACCTGGCGACCGGGCAGGAGGGCATCTACATCAGTCGTGACGGCGGTGACACCTGGAGCACTTGGAACGAGGGGCTCTGGAACCGGGTAGCGGGCGGCAGCGGAGGCCTTTACGCGAACGTGCTGCGATTCTCTGCAGACGGGCGCTTGCTCTATTTTGGCACGGCTGGGTCGGGTGTGTGGCGGCGCCCAGCGGCGGGGCTACCGTAGGCGTGTGCTACATCCTGTTACATTGGTGATGCCGGCCGCTATGGAAGGGTAAACGTGGCAATCAAATCCCCTTCAGCATCACGCAGCTCAATGCTAGTGCCGCTCTCGCCCCACTGCGCTTCGTCCACCCCCCAATGGAGCGACTGGGGGGAATCGGAGCCAACGATCGTATAGAGGGTAACCGGCACACCCTGGGCCAGAGTCAGCCGGGGAAAGACGTAAAGCAGATCGCTGCCGGCGGGACCGAGCGTCCATCCCTCCAGGTTGACAGTGCGTCCCCTATTGATCAGCACGACGCCTTCGCGTTCCAACTCACCCGGCGCCAACAACTCCTGTATGCGCACCTGCACCGGTCCGGGGGGCGTCGGGGTCGCGGTTGGCAGGCGTGTGGGCGTGGGCGGCGTCGACGTCGCCGGGACTAGGCTCGGTGTGGAAACAGCTTGCGTGGGCTGCTCACCCTGCGGGACGGTCAAAACCTGACCAGGTTTGATGACACTGTCCTCGGTCAAATTGTTTGCGGATAACAGGTCTTCCAACGAGACGCCAAGGGCAAAAGCAATGCCGCTCAATGTGTCGCCAGATTGAACGGTGTACCCGGCAGCAGCAGACGGGGCCGTGCTGCTAACAGGCGCCGTGACCGGTCCGGCAGGAATCGCCGTGGGCACCTGGTCCAGAGGAAGAGGGCTGGGCGTAGCAGTGACCACAATGACACGCTCCCCATTTCCCCTGATCGCCAGCACTCCCAAAGTCGTCAGGATCGATACGATCACGTTCAGCCCGATGAAAACGGCCCACTGCTTTGTCCTCATCCCCCGCTCCTTTGAGTGAGACACAAGTGTATTTCTTCTACAACGCCGCCAATTGTTCGACCATACCACGAATCACGTCAAAACCGCCTTGCCAAAAGCCAGCCGACGCCATGTCGACCCCGGCCTCGGTCAAAATATGCTCTGGGCTAGCCGACCCGCCGTAGGAGAGGATTTTAAGGTAACGAGGAATAAACGACGCGCCCTCTTGCTTGTAGCGTTGGTAGAGCGCGAAAACCAGCAGTTGTCCAAAGCTGTAGGCGTAACAGTAAAACGGCACCTGATAGATGTGTGGGATCGCTGTCCACTCCCACTGGAACCCATCGTCCAATTCCACGGCGTCGCCGAACTGCTGGTGTAGGCCCTCCAAATAGGCCGCGCGCAGATCATTGGTGGTCTTGCCCTGAGCGATCATGGCGTGCGCCTGACGTTCAAACAACACAAAATAAGCCTGTCGCATCACGGTCGCATATGCATCATCGACCGCCGCCGCCAGCAGATTGCGCCGCACATCAGGATCCATCTCCTCCGCCAGCAGCCGTTCGGTCAGAATCATCTCAGTAAACACAGAAGCCGTCTCGGCCAGCGGCAGCGCCGAGTGGAAAGTCAGAATAGAGTGTTCGCCAGCCATTAAGGCGTGGACCGCGTGGCCGAGCTCGTGCGCCAGCGTCGCCACGTCGCGCGCCTTGCCCGCATAGTTCATCAGCACCCAGGGCGACAAGCCGGGGAATGCCCCCCAACAGAACGCCCCGCTATCTTTGCCGGGTCGGATTCCAGAGTCAATGTGACCGTCGGCAAAGACACGCCGCGCGTGCTCAGCCATGACTGGCGCAAAGGACGCCAGGCCGTCCAGAACCACATCCACGGCCTGCGGAAACGGATACGTCTTGTCAGCAGCGCTCAGAGGCGCATAGAGGTCGAAACGGCGCAGCTTGTCCATCCCCAACCAGCTAGCCTTGAGACGAAAATAATGCTGAAAGACGTCCGCATTCCTCTGGCAAACCTCAAGCAACGTATCTACCACAGGTTCAGGGATGTCATTGATCAAGTTACGCACGGCAATCGGCGACTCAAAGTGTCGCAGGGTCAGGTTCTCGCTGCGCCAGTCGCGGACACGGTGCACGTAAATCTGACCCAGGACCAGACTATCTTGGGCGTACACGCGGTTCAGCTCCCGGTAAGCTGCCTCCCGCAACTCCGACGAGGGTCCCTGAATATATTTCGACAGTTCAGCACGGGTCAGTTCTTCGACCGCACCATCCACCTGGAGTTTAAAGACGTAGCGGTTGGTGATCATGTCATAAAGCGTGGTCAGGGCGTTCGAACCGTCGATGTCCTTGAGATTGATGATCTTTTCTTCAGGCTCCGTTAGCATATGGGGTTTGAAACGTCGCTGTGACTCCAGATAGTAGCGCCAATCACCGCTGACCGCCATCAGCCGCTCGGCGGGCGCGTCGTCCAGCGCCTTCCACCACAGTGTGAAAAAGAGCAGCCGGTTTTGAACGTCGGCGAAAAGTTGGTCCATCCGCCCTTTAAAGCCCAGTGCCTCTTGGTTCTGAGTGTCCTCGGAAAACCAGAGATGCGCAAATCCCCCCAAGCGATACATGTACCGGGTGATGGATTCGTAAAGCTTTATCAGCCTGGTCAAGTCCTCCTCGCTGACTTGAGGGGAGAGCCGTTCACGCCAGCCTTCCATCTCGGCGACAGCCTCTTCCAGATCAGCCAGGATGCGATCAAATTCTGCGCCAGTGGTAGCGGGCAGCAAATCTTCAAAGGACCACCGGGTTTGTTCAAAACGACGAGTTTCCACGCTCTCTCACTTTCTGCTTCTGCAAACAACGGGCGATGTCATAGCGACTGATTGATAGCAAGCCTAATCATAGCACAATCGGGCGGGTCTGACAAAATTACGGCGCTTACACAAACCCCAGAATCATCCAATGTTAACGGTCAACGCATGCGCCCCTTCAAGCCATTCCCTCTGCACCACGGTGACGTGGTCCAACTGGGGCAGTTCGAGCTCAGGATCGCTTTTTGGCACGCGAAAACGGTCGTTCGCCCCCCGCTAACCGATCAACCCTATGGCAACGCTCCAATGCAGCCTCAAGCAGACGCCCTCAAACTACCCTCAAAGCCTCACTGATCATCTTTAGCGGTCTCAATCAAATATGACATCCATAATGGGGTGAAGGTGTCTTTTGGCACTAACGTCCTCTTTGCTTTATGCGATACTATGGGTGGATTTTGTTCCACGCTGCTATATGATGTTGGAGGAATGCCTTAATGGCGACGACCAAGACAGCCAAACCGACCAAAACAAGAAAGCGCTCCAAGGCCTGGGGTGAGGTGCGCGTCTTTGGAAGCTGGTGCAAGGGGTGTGGGTTGTGCATCGCTTTTTGCCCCGCGGACGTCTTTGAAGCCGGCGACGATGGTCACCCGCGCGTGCGTTTTCCCGAACGCTGTACCGGCTGCGGGTGGTGCGAATCTCACTGCCCCGATATGGCGATCCAGGTCATCCGTCACACGCTTTCTGGGTCGTCAGATGGGAGCTGAGCAATGACCATCGAGTTGATTCAAGGCAACAAGGCATGTGCGCGAGGCGCGCTCGCGGCCGGCTGCCGCTTCTTTGGCGGCTACCCCATCACCCCGTCCACTGAAATCGCCGAGGTATTGGCGCGCGAGTTGCCCCGAGTCGGCGGCAAGTTTATCCAGATGGAAGACGAAATCGCCAGTATAGCCGCCATCATTGGCGCTTCGGTAGGTGGCCTCAAGAGCATGACCGCCACCTCAGGACCGGGTTTTTCGCTGATGCAAGAGAACATTGGCTACGCAGCGATGGCCGAGATTCCGTGCGTCATCGTCGACGTACAACGCCTGGGACCTAGCACCGGCCGGCCCACCAGCCCCTCGCAAGGCGACGTAATGCAGGCTCGCTTCGGCACCCACGGCGATCATCCCATCATCGCCCTGTCTCCTTCGTCGGTACGCGAGAGTTTTGACCTGACGATCAAGGCATTCGAGTTCTCAGAGCGCTACCGTACCCCCGTCATCTTGCTGATGGACGAGGTTATCGGGCACATGCGCGAGAAAGTGGATCTGCCGTCCGGGCAACTGCTGCCGGCTGAGCGAGAACCGGTCGAGGTGCCGCCAGAGTGGTATGAGGTCTATGGCGAATCGCCCACCGACGTGCCCCCTCTGGCCAGCTTTGGCAAGGGCTACCGCTTTCACATCACCGGTCTGCACCACGACGTTCACGGCTTTCCAACCAACCGGCTAGACGAAGTGCAAGCCTGGATCGATCGTGTCTTTCGCAAAATTGACAACAATCTGGATGACATTGTATTGACCGAAGCTGAATGGGTTAAAGACATGAACACACTGGTCATCGCCTACGGCTGCACCTACCGCTCGGCGCGTCAGGCTGTCAGGATGGCGCGCGATCAGGGCCACAAGGTGGGCCTGCTGAAACTCAAGACAATCTGGCCCTTTGCCGAGTCAGAGATAGAAAAGTTGGTCGAGCGCGTTGATCGCATCATTGTGCCAGAGTTGAATTTGGGACAGTTGGCGCTGGAAATAGAACGGGTTGCAGGGCGTGAGAAAGTGCGACGGGTCAACCGTATCGATGGGGAGTTGATCGAGCCAGGCGAGATCATGGTGAATATCGTAAATAGCGAGGTGTAGGCAGATGAAACAGCAAAGAACACGCGCTTATGAGTATTTACGCCAAGAAAAAAAATTCCCTGGCGTTTGGTGTGCAGGTTGCGGCATTGGCATCGTGATGGGATCCCTCATCCGCGGCATAGACGAATTAGGTCTTGATAAGAACAACATAGCTGTGATATCGGGCATCGGCTGCACCGGGCGTATGCCCGTCTACCTGGACTTTAACACGATGCACACGACCCACGGACGGGCGTTGGCGTTTGCCACCGGGCTCAAAGTTGCCCGGCCCGAAATGACCGTGATTGCGATCATGGGCGACGGCGACGCCCTGGCCATCGGCGGCAACCACTTTATCCATGCCGCTCGACGCAACATCGGCATCACCGCCATCGTCGTCAACAATCAGATTTACGGCATGACCGGTGGCCAGGCCTCACCTACGACACCCACCGGCATGCTGGCAACCACCGCCCCCTACGGCAACCTTGACCAGCCCTTCCCTATCACCGACCTGGCTATCGCCGGAGGGGCTGCTTTTGTGGCCCGCATTACCGTCTACCATATCACCGAGCTCGACCGTCTCATTACGCGCGGCATCCAGACCAAGGGCTTTGCTGTCATTGAAGCGGTCAGCTACTGCCACACTACCTACGGTCGCATCAACCGTTTAGGGTCAGCCGTGGCGATGATGCGAACCATCCGCGAACGCAGTATCGCCAAAGCTGCTTACGAGCGCAAAGCGGTGGAGGAACGCGACCCACAAGCGATTGTGCGGGGCATTTTTCACGACGAGGCTGACAAGCCCGAGTACAGCGCCCTCTACCAGCAACTCGTTGATGAGTCAATGAAGGAGGCCAACCTGGCATGATCGATCGATTTGAGGTGCGATTGGCCGGCACAGGCGGTCAAGGGATGATCTTGGCCGGCATCATCCTGGCTGAAGCAGCCGCCATCGGTGCTGGCAAAAACGTTGCCCAAAGCCAGAGCTACGGTCCCGAGGCCCGCGGCGGCGCCAGTAAGGCCGAGGTGATTATCGCCGATGGCCCGATTGATTACCCCAAAGTCATCCGGGCTGACCTGCTGCTGGCCATGAGTCAGGAAGCCTGCGACAAGTATGGAGATGACGTCAACCCCGAGGGCTGGCTGATCGTGGATGAGGGGCTAGTCCGGCGCGTCCCACCTCACCAGCGGACGGTCCGAGCGTCCATCACTCGCATCGCCGAAGAGGAAATCAAGCGCAAAATCACCGCCAACATCATCGGCCTGGGCCTGATTGTCGGCCTGACGGGCATCGTTCCACGCGAGGCGATCATCCAGGCGGTGGAAAGGCGAGCCCCACCGGGCACCAAAGAGATCAACCAACAAGCGCTGGAAGCTGGCCTAGCCCTGGCCGACCGCATAAGAGGAAAGTATGTCTAAGAAAGCGTTAATCTGGTTCCGATGTATGCGCTGTGGCCACACCTGGGAGGCCGTAGACGACCCCAAACAGGAGCGCGTCTGTCCCCAGTGCAAAAGCAATAGCGTACGTAAGCTACGCAAGCCTGCGCAATAGCTCCCCCGGAATCGCGCCAGCCTGATCCGTTGGGCAGCACTGGCGGTCCCTGGCTTTTCCCCCACCCCGGTGCATTCAGTTGCGTGGCAGCAGTCAGACACTATGCCGCCGCCAGGTCGCCCTGCGCCGGTTGGCGTCAATACATGGCCGCGGACTTGGTCCAATTCATCCTCAATGCCAGAGGTCCCAGGCCCTGTGCTTGTTGCGCACAGATGCAGGCAGTGTTATACTGAATTTAGCTCTCTCTTTCGGATGTTTTGTCACCGTACCCAAAATGACTCGAGACACCTGGATTGGCAAGAAACTAGGAAGTTATAAGATCGTCAAATTGATCGGCAAAGGAGGCGTGGGCCGGGTCTACCAAGCTCGGCATACCATCCTCGAACGGGAAGCCGCCATCAAAGTGCTACACGCCGACCTGAGCACAGAGGACGAGCTCCATGCCCTCTTTCTCAAGGAAGCACGCACCATCGCCCAAATGCGTCACCCGCACATTGTGCAACTGTACGACTTTGGACTGTCCGGGGATACCTATTACATGGTTATGGAATACATTCGGGGGGACAGTCTGGCGACCAGGCTCAAAGCGGCGAAAGCTAAGGGACAGCTTTTGCCCGGAGCAGCGGTGTGGCGTATCATCAAGCAAATCAGCGAGGGTCTAATCTACACCCACAAAAAGGGCGTGATCCACCGGGACATCAAACCGGCCAACATCCTGCTGACCCACGATGGCACTGCTGTCATCTCAGATTTTGGAGTATCCAAACTGCTTGCCGGACACGGCGACACCACTACGGGCACCATCAGTGGCACACCGGCTTACATGGCACCAGAACAAGCCATGGGCCATTCCATTGACCACCGGGCCGACATCTACTCCCTGGCTGTCACCGTTTACGAGATGCTCGCAGGGCGCGTCCCTTTCGAAGCTCCGTCACCCATTACGATGATACTGAAACAAATGTACGAGCCTGTGCCCCAGTTGCGTGAATTCAACCCGGCTATCCCCCCTCACGTGGAAGCCGAGATTCTCAAGGCGCTGTCCAAGCAGCCGGAGAGTCGCCATCAAAGCGTCGCAGAGTTCCTACACGCCTTGGCCAGCGCCAGTTCAAAGATATCCACCGCGTCGTCGTCTACGCGCGTCGAGCAAACCCGAATCGTGATAGGACCAGGTGGCAAAGAGTACATCCACATTCCCGCTGGTGAGTTTTGGATGGGCAGCGACCACGATAGTGATGCCCCACGCCGGAGGGTCTATCTCGATGGGTTTTACATCAGCCGTTACCCTGTCACTAACGCAGAGTATCACGCCTTTGTGGAAGCGACGTACTTTATACCACCACAGCACTGGCACAACGGCGTGTATGCAGCTTGGGAAGCTGATCGCCCCGTAGCCTATGTGAGCTGGCACGACACCAGCGCCTATTGCCGCTGGTTTGCCGAAGGCGGGCGACGGCCCACTGAAGCCGAATGGGAAAAAGCCGCCCGAGGAACGGATGAACGACGCTACCCCTGGGGCAACACCTTTGATCCTTGTCGATGCAACTCCCGAGAAGGAGCTAGAGACGCCACCACCTCTGTGGGCAAGTACTCACCAGCAGGCGACAGCCCCTACGGCGTAGGTGACATGGCCGGCAACGTTTGGGAATGGGTCTTCGACTGGTATGCCCCAGCTTATGGCAGTTCTTCTCCAGTCAGTAACCCCCAGGGACCAGCGACGGGCAAGACCAAAGTGATTCGGGGCGGTTCTCATAACAACAATAAAAGCCTGGTCACGTGTCATACGCGAGACTATGCCCTGCCCGACATCTGCGCCGTCAACTATGGCTTTCGTGTGCGACTGAGCGAAGAGGTGTTTGAATCAAACACCGGTAAGTAGCGTGGAACCCAGATACCCTACACCTCGACGACGCGATAGCTGGTTGTGACCTCAGCCACCCCGCTTATCGTGGCTTCGACCGAGCAGTATTTTTCCCCTGAGATGCGAATGGCGTCCGCAACCGCCTTTTCTTTGATCCCTCGGCCGCTGACCACATACTCAAGATGGATGTGCCGGAAGGCCCACGGCGGGTTCTGCTCCTGCTCACCCTTGACATTGATCTCTAAACCACGTAAGTCTTGACGTTTCTTTTCTAGGATTTGGACGACATCTACAGCGGTGCAACCAGCCAACGCCACCAGTAGCATTTCCGACGGCTTCATACCCGTGCCATTGGCCTCGTCCTGTGTGGACATAACCACCGAGTGCTTGCTGCTGTCCACGCCGACAAACTGTTTGCCGCCAAACCAAGTTACCTTCGCATGAGCCATTGCTTGAACACCCCTTTTGAGCAAAAAGTGAATTGCGACTTGTACATCACAATATTACTGTAGCCCAAGCCGGAAAAGATGTCAAACATCGATAAAGCTTGAAACACACAGGACGCCAGTGGATGATTCGCGCATCCGCGCCATTCGTGTTTCCACCTTGTCAAGATACGAGAGATGGGTATAATGCCTGTGTCATCCCACTTTTTTTAGCACGGATCAGGAGACGCAACATGGAACGCATCCGCATGAGTGGCATCTTGCTACATCCCACCTCTTTTCCCGGGCGTCTGGGCATCGGCGATCTGGGTAGCGAGGCCTATCGTTTTGTGGATTGGTTAGTAGCGGCCGAGCAACGGGTATGGCAAACGCTAGCGCTTGGTCCCACCGGCTACGCCGACTCGCCCTATGCTTCCTTTTCCGCCTTTGCTGGCAACCCCATGCTCATCAGCCCCGACCGACTGGTCGAAGAAGGTGACCTGCTACCAGAAGACCTTTCCGACCTGCCCGCCTTTCCCCAAGACCACGTGGATTTCGGTTGGGTCATTCAATACAAAACGGACGTGCTACACCGGGCGGCCAGGCACTTTTTCGACCAGGCGTCGCCCGAGCGCAGTACCGAGTTTAAGACCTTCTGCCACGAAAACCGCCACTGGCTGGACGATTTCGCGCTGTTCATGGCCGTCAAGGCCGAGCATCAACTGGTCATCTGGACCCAATGGGAGGAGGATATCGCCCTACGGCGGCCTGAAGCACTGGTCCATTGGCAAGAACGACTTGCTGATGAAATCCTGTTCCACAAGTACCTGCAATTCCAGTTCTTCCGCCAATGGCACGCGCTGCGTCGCTATGCCAACGAGCACGGGGTCAAGATTATGGGCGACATCCCTATCTTTGTGGCCCACGATAGCGCTGACGTGTGGGCTCACCCCGATCTGTTTTACCTGGACGAAACGGGCGAGCCGACGTTCGTCGCCGGTGTGCCGCCCGACTATTTTAGCGCCACTGGACAACGCTGGGGTAACCCCCTCTATCGCTGGGACTTGATGGAGGAGCGAGGCTACGCCTGGTGGATTAAACGAGTGCAGCAGACCTTTTCACTGATAGACATTTTGCGCATTGATCACTTTAGGGGCTTTGAGGCTTATTGGCAGATACCCGCCTCGGAGCCAACTGCCGTGACGGGACGCTGGCTCAAAGGGCCGAAAGAAAAGTTGTTCCACGCCTTGCAGAACGCCCTGGGTGAACTGCCCATCGTCGCCGAGGATCTAGGCGTCGTTACGCCGGAGGTCGTCGCGCTGCGAGAGCAGTTCGGCTTTCCAGGCATGAAGGTGCTACAGTTCGCCTTTGACAGCGACGCCACCAACCCTTACCTTCCCTTCAACATGGAGTCTAACTGCGTCGTCTATACCGGTACCCATGACAACGACACCACCCGTAGTTGGTACGAATCGCGGCCGGAGGAAATCAAGAACAGAATACGCCTTTATCTGGGCGTCGACGGGCACGACATCAGTTGGGACATGATCCGGCTGGCACTGTCCTCAGTCGCCGACGTCGCTATCATCCCCCTCCAAGAAATCCTGAGCCTGGGCGGCGAGGCTCGTATGAACCGACCTGGAGATCCCAGTGGCAACTGGCAATGGCGCTACTGGCCCGGCGCAGTGACCGACGAACTGGCCCACCGTTTACGGATGTTGACCGAATTGTATGGACGGCAAGGCTTAAAACGGGAGGGATTTGGTAACGTAGGCGATTGGATAAAGCGAACGGTAATGCCGTGACCCAATCCGAAACCAGGCCAACCTTTAAGAACCTGGACGACGACATCGCCCTGCTATTTGCACCGTGGGGGCCGGTGGCGGAACTGTTGGGTGAGGGATACAGCCCTCGTCGCGGGCAGGCGTTGATGGCCCGGCTGGTCAAACGCGCCTTGGATGCAAAGTGCCACGCGCTGATTGAAGCAGGCACTGGCAGCGGAAAATCCTTCGCCTATCTCATTCCCCTCATCTGGACCGGGCGCAAAGCCTTTGTCTCCACAGCCAACAAGACGCTCCAGACCCAGCTCTGGGAGAAGGATTTGCCCGCGCTGCGCCGTATCGCGCCCCATCCCTTTACCGCCGCCCTGCTCAAAGGAAGATCAAACTAC
>CBFDAD010000010.1:0-14830 GCA_965602705.1 uncultured bacterium | reverse complement strand
AAATAGATGGAGCTGCAATCATGAGCGAGCGACCGATTATCGCCATTACGATGGGAGACCCTGCCGGCGTGGGGCCGGAGATCACCGTTCGAGCACTGGCACGGGAAGAGGTATGGAATGCCTGCCGCCCATTGGTCGTGGGTGATGTGGGCACGCTGGTGAGGGCGGCGGCGCTGGTGAATGTTCCCATGCGCCTGCGCGCCATCACAGATGTGACCGGCGCCCACTTTGACCGCGCCGCGCCAGACGTGTTCGATCTACAGCCTGTAGATCTGGCCGCGCTGCAACCGGCCAGGGTCTCAGCCATTGCCGGGCGTGCAGCCGTCGCCTACGTCGAGCAGGCGACGCAACTGGCGCTGACGGGACAGGTGGACGCTATGGCCACAGGACCCATCAACAAGGCAGCGCTAAAGGCCGCCGGGAGCCCTCACATTGGGCACACTGAGTTATTGGCGGAACTGACCAGTGCCGGACGGGTGACGACAATGCTGGCGACGCCCGGCTTGCGGGCGGTGCACGTCACCCGGCACGTCCCGTTGGCAGAAGTGGCGGCGAACATTACGCACGAGCGGGTGTTGGAGACGATTCGCTTGACCGACGTCGGTCTGCGCGGGATGGGTATCTCCCGGCCGCGGGTGGCTGTGGCGGCCCTCAACCCGCACGGCGGAGACGAGGGGGTGCTAGGCCGGGAAGAGATCGAGGAGATTGGACCGGCGGTGGAGGCGGCACGGGCGCAGGGAATCGAGGCCCACGGCCCGATCCCCGCTGACTCGGTTTTCTTCCGCGCTATCCGGGGCGAGTTCGATGTGGTGGTGGCCATGTATCATGATCAGGGGCACATTCCCATCAAGACCCACGGCTTTGAACGTAGCGTGACGGTGACGTTGGGGTTGCCGGTCGTGCGCACGTCGGTTGATCACGGCACCGCTTTCGACATTGCCTGGCAGGGACTGGCGAGCGAGGAGAGCATGGTCGAGGCGATCCAGCTGGCAGCTCAACTGGCTGCCTAGTCACTGCACGCCAGCCATCCATACAGCACTTGTGCCACGCTCCAGGCTGAGGCGATGCACCCACGTGGTGTGTGGGGCGGGTCGCCGTAAAATCTGGTTGAGATTACTCTGGCGTGCCCAGGCGGAACCCCTTGATGTCGTGGTCGATTTCCCAAGGGTAAACAACGTACTCGTCGGTGATCGCCGCGTAATAGTCGGGTCTGATCTTGGCAAAGAGGGATTGGGTAGGCTTGTAATGTAAGACCGCTAATTCGGGCCTTCCGCCGGCTGCTTCGACACGCGCCTTGACCGTGGCGATGGTGCGACCGCCCCGCCAAACATCGTCCACCACCAGTACCTTGCGTCCTTCCAATAACTCGGCTTCGGGGAACTGGATGAACTCAGGCCAAGCAAAGAGGCGCGCTTCAGAGTCCAGGTCGGTGGAGAAGCGAACCGAAGCGATCAGAATGTGGCGAATGTCCAGCGCCTCGCCGATGAGTCCGCCCGGAATAATGCCACCCCGGGCGATCATAAGCAAGACGTCGTAAGGGGCATTCAGTTGCAGCAGCAAGTGGTCAATTAGCATATCCACGTCGTGCCAGGTCAGTAGTCTTTGCTTGGGGGGTGGGCCTTCTCGTTCGACCAAAATCATCCTCTCCTAGTCATCCTGCGGGCTCAATTCAGCCTCGATCACGACCATGCGGTGGTCGGAGGCGATAGAGTCAGGCACCCACGCTTTGCGCGGCGTCAGCCCACGCAGCCAGACGTAGTCGATACGTTCAGCCGGGTCTATGGCTGGCGAAGTAGGGGAGGGATCCTGACCCGTCACTGTAAAGGGATCGTTAAAATCCGCGTCAAGAACGCGGGTGTAGATGGGCGAGTCGGGCGTGGCGTTAAAATCACCGCCCAAAGCAACCGGGTTTTCTGAACCGATATAGTCCAGAGCCTCGGCAATTTGGATCGCCCGTTCCTCTGGCTCCAGTCCTAGCCATATGCCATAAGCGTGTAGCGGAGCGTGACGTGTTTTTACCACACCATGGACGATAGCGGTTTGTTCGAGGGCACTGGATAGCCATTGACCGCCGCTGTGCCCGGCGTCCAGCGGGTAACGGGAGAGCAAGGCGATACCACTGAGTTTCTCCAGCGTTGGCTGGTACACGACGTGCATTTTCAACCGTTGACCCAGCCATAGCGCGTCGTCTACGCTGTAGCTGGTGATGCGACCAGCGTCTACTTCTTGTAGTACAACAATGTCCACGCTTTCTGCTTCTATCGTCTCGGCGATCTCTGCCAGGTTAAAGTTCCAGTCGGTGTTGAATCCGTAGTGAATGTTATAGGTAGCCAGGCGCACGGTCCCCTCAACGGGCGTCTCGCGCAAAGTGGGGAGACGTGTGAAAATAGCGCAGATGACGGTCAGGGCAACAATCCCTCCCAGGTTGCGCGCTAACTTGGCAGGATCGATCTCTCTAACCTCCGGTTCCAGCATGATGTTGAAAACGGGTAGCACGGCTATCAGGGTGCCAATGAGTATAAAGAGCGTGCCTAGCCCTCGGAACAGCGAGACGGTGTAGGCGTAGGTGAACGTAAACGCGAAAGCAAAACTGAGCAGCAAAAAGAGCAAGAGGCCGAGACTCACCTCCAGGCCCGGGAGCCGGGGATCTGAATCCAGCGCTATCCGTTTTTTGATGACGCCGGTAGTAATATTGAGCAGGAGCAGGAACTGACCCAGTAAGAGCAACAGGGCGGTCACGCCTCCGCCAGTCAGGGCAGCCAGCACAACGCACAACAGGCTGAGCGAGACGAAGATGATGCTCTCCAATGGCCAAAGTGAGATCGCCACGTATTGTTCCAGGGCGCGCGTGGCTGGCGTCAGAGGAAGCAAGGTCACCAGCAACAGGAGCGGTGCTGTCCAGTTATAGCCTATTCCGCTCCACCGGCTTACGCCGTTGGGGAGTGCCAGGAGCGAGGTCTCGACAAAGAGCACCGCCCCGAGGGCCAGACCGGTGCTCAAGTGTGGCCGGATCTTGGCTGTGTATGTACGCCCCCGAGCCAGATACAGGCTGAGAAGCGCCAGGAGGAGCGCCGCGACGACGACGAATGGCAGCCCGCTGGGGCGTAACGTAGGGTCATAACTGTAGTCCAGGGCGCGCAACATCTGATCGGCCCCTAATCCCACCAAAAAGCCCGTCATCAGGTGTTCTGGTTCGTGCCAGAGCTGGTGAGTGATGTAGAATGCCGCAGCGCCCAACAGGAGAATGGAGGCGTATAACTGGAGCGTGGGGTTCGCTATCGAGATGAGGACACGAATCGCAAAGACCAGGAGTGTGGCACCCAGTTGCACTCTTGGCCGGTTTCCAAAGTGGCGCAGTAATAGCGGCGTCAGCATCGCCAGAACTACGAGCAGCAGGTCTAGACCTGCCAGAATCGGTGAAAGCGCTTGATCAAAGACGGCGTCATAGATCACGCCAAAGAGAGTGGCAAAGAGCACGCGGAATGCTTGCAGTAGAAACAGCCACACAGCGGCTGTCTCTACTACAGGTAAAGTTTTACTCAAGTTCACTGACGATCCTCCCCTATCGTCTCCTGTTTGTAGTTCTGCCTGAATGCGGCCAAGTGATCAGGTCGAGGGCTTTTCCACCCCGTCATTCGCGGTGAGACGCCGCCAAGCCAGGACTATCGACTGTATCCTTTTGTAGTTTACCATTATACCCTAAACCCGGCACAAAACAAAAGGGCAGTGACCCGCTTAATCGCTGCCTGCGCCGCGCTGTACAACAGCCGATTGGAGTTGGTGGTGGGATGCCCCTAGTCCCACATGTCGGGGAATTCCTCCTGGAAGACGCTGGGTTGTCGGGTTTTCCGCCGCCAGGGTGGGCCCGGACGTTGGCCCTTGGGAAAGAGGTAAATTAGGACTACACCGGCTACAAAGCCACCTACGTGCGCAAAGTAGGCCACGCCACCCATTTGTTGCATCCCTACCGAGGCCAGCCCGTTAAAGAATTGCAGGACGAACCAGAGACCAAGGACAATGATCGCTGGGATCTCCACCAGGCGCACAAAGTAGAAGACAAAGACCAGTGACTGGATCCGTGCGTTAGGAAAGAGCACCAGATAGGCACCAAGCACGCCAGCGACGGCACCGCTGGCGCCGATGGTGGGTACAACGGCTTCGGGGTTGACCAATACTTGTGCCAGGCTGGCCACAATGCCGCAAAGCAAGTAAAAGAGGATAAAGCGGAGGATGTCTTCGATGTTGTTGCCAAAGATCCACAAGTAAAGCATGTTGCCCAGCAAGTGCATCCAGCCGCCGTGCAGGAACATGGTGGTGATAAAGTCAAGCGCGACGGGCAGCCCGCCGCTGGCAAACGTCAGACAAGCGTAGCGCGGTACTATTGTCTGCGGGCAACTGTTCGTGACCTGGCAGGCTATCAAGCCTGCTGAACAGCTAAGCTCGTCCAGTGCCTGGGAGCTTAGACTCAGCTCCAGCAGAAAGACGACGACGTTAATGGCGATAAGCGCTGCGGTGATGATGGCAAAGCGACGGGTTGGATTGATGTCACGTAGTGGGATCATAGATTGTACTCCCCTGACAGCACAGCTTGGATCCGGACCCAATCTCCGAATGCCGGGTTGCTTTACACTGGGGGAAAAGCACTTTCAATGGAGGACAACTCAATTTTCTCCATCACTGTTGAGCAACATTGTAGCATAATCTCCCTCGCCCGTCAAAAGGCGGTTGTAAAGCCAGGCGTTTCTCTTTGACAGCCGATGCACCCTGGCTTATAATCATTAGCGAGAGAGTTGATCGTGAGGGGTGGCGACCGGCGAAGGAGGTGATAGAATAGAGATGGATTCTTCAGAAATGCTTGTGGCACTTATGATAGTGCTAGGATTGACAGGTATTGGCTTGACGGTGTGGTTGGCGCGCTACATTTTCCGGGGGCAGCGCAAGAAAAACGGGGGCGAGCCATCACTTGCGCGACCCTCTGAGGCAGAGGTTGTTGAGCGATCAGCCACCGATGTCTCTCAGCCCTTGATCCAATCACAGGAGGATGCGCGTCCCGTGGCAGGGCGCCCCGAGTTAGAACGCGGGGTGGTCCCTGCTTCTGCGGCCTCGGAGGTGCGGGAGCAAGAATCCGCGTCGGAATCGGGCGACAGACTGCTGATGCAACTGTGGCAGGATCGTGACGGCTTTTTGGTGGTCGAGTTAGACGGGCAGCGCTACCGGCGTTTGTTTGATATCCGCGATGGCGAGGTTGGACGGCGCGTGATGGATATCATCAATCGATTGGTCGCTTTTTCCAGGGGGCAGGAATCGCGCGTAACATCAGCGCCAGCGCCCGACAGCCGCGCTCCGGCGCAGACTGAAGTTGCCATCCGATCACGGTCGCAGGCTTATTTGGAACAACTGCAGCAGTCAGAAGTCGAGACGAAAAAGCCCTTGATCACCGCGGACCCGGTGCCGTTTCGTCGGCGCAGTGAGGCCAAAAATCTCCATATCACGTTGAATCTGGCGCAGGAGATTGACGAATTGGTTCAGATTCGGATCAAAGCACTGCCCGAATTTAGCCAGCGTTACATTCACGTCGTCAATGCCGTTGATGGCGGACTGGGTTTCCAGGTGGACGACGTGCGTTATAGTGAGATAGACGCTATCCCCGACCCGCAGGTCCAGGCACTGATCAGGACTGCGATTTCCGATTGGGAGGATGGACGCTAGATAAGCGTCAGAGGTCAAAGTAACCCCGGAACCGTTGGATCAATGCTCGCTTTTCGTCTGGGGGTAAAAAGGCCATCTTGGCGGCGTTTAAAATTATCTGCTGGATGTCTCGTATTGAAAAACCCATCACCATCACGGCTACCAGATACTCGTCGGTCAGGGTGGTGTCGCTGACGCTGGGGTCATCGGTGTTGATGGTCACGGGCACCGCCAGATGATAAAGGTCACGCAGGGGGTGTTGGGTGAAAGCGTGCGTCACGCCGGTTTGGAGGTTGCTCGTTGGGCACACCTCAAGGGCGATATTGTGTTCTTGCAGCATGCGTACCACACGATGGTCCTCGATAGAACGGACGCCGTGACCGATGCGTTTTGCGCCCAGAAATTCGATTGCTTCGCGCACGTTTTCGGCGCCGCCCACTTCACCTGCGTGGACGGTGACGCCCAAGCCGGCTTTTTGGGCGCGCCGGCAGACGTCGGCAAAGGGCCTGGCGGAATGACTTTCTTCGTGGCCGGCCAGGTCTATTCCCACGACTCCTCGGTCCTGGTAAGCTATGGCTAGCTCCAAGACTTGCTCGGACACTCGAACCCCAAACTCGCGCACAATAGTGATCAGCAACCGCGCCTCGATAGAAAAGTCTTGGCTGGCCCGCTTTACGGCTGCGGTTACAGCGTCCATCACTTCTTCAGCGGGCATCTGCTTCCCTGCTGGACTGATCCGCAATTCAAGATACTCGATTTTGTCTTGAGCAGCATCTGCTATTGCTTCAAAGGCTATCCTTTCGACCGCTTCCCTTTCCGAATAGAATTGCCGCAATAACTCCATTTTACCCATAAAATTGTTGAAATCGGGGACATCGTCGGTGAACTGGACGTATGGTCGTAGTTCCTCGATATCATAACTGGGCAGGTTAACCCCATGCTCCCGAGCCACTTCAGCCAGTGTCTCCAGTCGCAGGCACCCCTCCATATGCCGATGCAGGTCTATCTTGGGGAGCTGGCGCAATGTTTCGTGCAAATCAAGTCCTGAGTTCTGGTTGTTGTTTCTAGGTCTTGCCATAATGGTTTGCGTTCTCCGAGCAGCGTATGTTGAGGTTGGACTGCAATCGCCTCGGGAGTTCATAGTCACCACTCGCAATGGATGTTCATCAATCACTGTGTTTGTTTGTTTCCGCATCGCGCACCGTGCCCGCAGGGTAGCCGCGCTGGTCCTTGCGCGATTTGGGAAGGGTAAAATAAAAAGTGCTTCCCTTGCCCAGTCGGCTCTCAGCCCAAATCTTCCCGTCGTGGGCCATGACGATCTGCTTGGCGACGGTGAGACCCAACCCCGTCCCCTCAAAACGGCGTGTGGCCGAGCCATCGACTTGGTAGAAACGTTCGAAAACTCTATCTAGCTTGTCTTGCGGTATGCCGATGCCCTGATCGCGGACGGCCACTTGAACACAATCCGGCTGCTCCTCTAATTGGATCCAGACTTGGCCACCATCAGGGCTGAACTTGATGGCATTGTCTAATAGGCTTCTAAATACCTGTCTCAGTTGATCGGCATCGCTGAGCACCACGGGCAGCTTGGTTGGGGCCTCCAGGTGCAGCGATACGCTTTGCTGGTCGGCTTGGGTCTGTGCCTTGGTCAGCGCCTGTGCAACCACGGTAATCACATCGGTGAGGGCTAGCTGTAACGTGCTGTGCTCCAGTTGTTGCAGGAGCATGATGTTGTTAACCAATTGGGTGACGTCTCTGGTCTTGGCCGACACAATCTTCAGGCTCTGGCTTTGCTGTTCGTCCAGCGGCCCCATGTCGCCGCCCAATAACAGGTCGACGTAGCCACGTATGAAGGTGAGGGGGGTGCGTAATTCGTGTGAAACGTTCTGCAGCAGTTCATCCTTCAGGCGGTCGATCTCTTTTAGCTCTGCGTAAGCCCGAGTCAGGTGAGCGGCTCTTTCCTGTACGTCCTTGAACAGTCGCGCGTTTTCGATGGCTACCGCAGCCTGGGTCGCAGCGATAGTGACCAGGCGTTCGTCGTCGGCGCTAAAGGCGTCGGGCAGGGTGTGATCGACCGACATCGTGCCGACAACCTGGTCTTTGGTGATCAAGGGGACGGTCAGCAGCGAGTGGAAGGATCGGTCAAAGAAAATGAACCCTTCCATCTTGTGGGCGTCGGGCACATAAATCGATTTGCCTGTGGCAGCTACTTGCCCCATAATCCCTTCGCCGACTTGCAGGCGTGCTGTCTCGCGCCACTTTTGCTTCAAGCCAGCGGCGGCCTTGATCTCTAACATCTGGTTGTCTTGACCCAGCAGAGCGATCGACACACCGCGACAGCCCAATACCTCGCGGATTGATGTGACGATGGTGTCGAGCAACAAGTCCATGTCCAGATTGGTGGACAAGTGTTGGGCAAAATTGAACAGCGTGGTCATTTCGCGCAGGCGATGCTGGGTCTCCTGATGCAGGCGAGCGTTCTCGATGGTTACCGCCAATTGACCAGCGATGGTGGTTAAAATTCGCTCGTCGTCGCTGCTAAACGCCTCGAGTTGTGAACTTTCGACGTCAATCACGCCGATGACGTGCTCGCCCACCTTAAGTGGGACACATAGTTCTGACTGGACGCCAGGGATCACATCCACGAAATTTTCCACCAGTGAGATGTCGGGCACGCGTAAAGGCTTTCCGGTCTGAAGCACCCGACCGCAGACACCTTCACCCACGCGCACCTTGCGCTGCAAATCCGACTCCTGGATACCGAAAAAAGAGGGGTGCGGGCTGAGATAATCGCCACTTTCATCCAGCAGCAGCAAGCCCACGTATTCAAACCCCAGTGTTTGCTGAATCGCATCGACGGCGCGGGAGATCATGAGATCAAAGTCCAGGGCGGAGGTGGCCGCCAGGGCGATTTTGTGCAAAAGAGCCACTTCGTCCAGGCGGTGCTGGGTCTCTTCGTAGAGACGGGCTTTGTCAATGGCAACAGCAGCCATATCGGCGAGACCCAGCAACAGGCGATGGATGTCCTTGTCAGCCGTCTGTCCAGCGATTAGAATGGCCCCGATGGGGTGTTCTTCGACGCGCAGGGCGATGCCGGTCAGCGACGGCGCAATCTCTCGCCACACCTCTGAACCATTCAAAGTGAGTTGGACGATCTCGGTGGCTTTGTCGTTGGAGAGCATGTCATAGACAGACGCGGGAGGGGCGTCGCAACGGGAGACGAACTCTTCGGACAAGCCGCAGCAGGCGGCCATACGTAGTCGTTGTTGGTCTGGCTCAACCAAAAAAATGGCGCTAATCGGCTGTTCGGTTTTGGCGGTCACGAGCGGCAGCATCCCATCCAGCATTGCCTGAAAGATCTCATCCAGACTCAACGCTTTGTTCAACATCGCGCTGACCTGGGTCAGCGTGGTCAGATTCTGTACCCGGCGCTCGGTTTGCTCGTGTAGCCGCGCGGTCTCAATGGCCGACGCCAGTTGCGCCCCGAGACTTTCTAACAGGGGCAAATCTTCGTGACAGAGGGCGCTAGGGCGTTTGGCGGCCAGGGCCAGGAGGCCAAGCAGTCGACCACTGACCAGCAAGGGCACATACACAAGGGTGCGTATGCCGCTGGTCTGGAGCTCCGGACACACGGGCTCTTCAAAGGTCTCCAGGTCTTGGATGACGAGAGATTTCCTTCGTAAAGCGTATCGGCCGGCCAGGGTTGCTTCGAGTTGAGGTGGTTTTTGGTGAGCGTTGTGCCAGCATTGGGCGTCCGAACCTTGGGTCGTGACGGGCACGAGGCGGCCTTGGTTGTCCAAGAAATGGATCGCTGCTGCATTTAGCTCGAACAGGGCGATGAGTGCCCGCAGGCCTTGGTCCATCACCGTCTGTAGGCTGAGCATCCCTTGGGTCGCCAGGGCAACTTCGTGTAGGGCAGACTGTTCCTGGAGACGACGTTGGGTTTTAATGTAGAGGTAGAGATTATCCAGTGCCAGTCCAATCTGGTCTGCAACGGCGGCCAGCAGATGTTGGTCTTGCTGGCTGAACTGGTGGGGCTGGTGGCTCACAGCGCTCAGCACCCCCACAACTTGGTTACGGGTGCGCATAGGTGCCAGCGCCAGCGCTTGAACGCCCTCCTGGCCCCATAGGGGTTCGGGCTCGACTCGTCTGGGGTCACCGGTTATGTCATCGGTGACGACGACCTGGCCTGTGCGAACGGCCAGTCCCGACCATCCCATTCCCGCTTTGACACTTGTGCCCTCAGCTACCGGGTCGTAGTTCTGCCAGCCATGGTGGGTGCTGAACACCAGGTCTCGGGTAGTTTCTTCAGCCAGTGCGATGGCACCGGCCTCAACGTCCAGTGCTTCCAGACTCTGGATCAGGACAGCCTTGAACAATTCGTCCCACTCGCCTGAAAGCGCTGCACCACGACCGAAGGGGAGGGGCAGGTCGCGTGTTTCTCTCGCAGGTGCCGGCGTACATGGCAGGTCAGTGTCCAGGAGCGCCAGTGCCTGGCCTAGGGTCTCACTGATGGTGTTGAGCACCGCCAAATAGTTGGCGCGCGCTCTCGCCGGCTGACTCGTGGCGACAGGAGGATGCGAGTCGCGAATGGTCACGGTGAACAGCTCGCGTTTTGGCAGCGGAGTGAAGCACATCTCGACGCAAATCACCCCACCATCCCGACGTTCCAGCTCGTTCTCGATGCGAAGAGGCGCGCGACCGGTTACTACCTTTTCCCACGCCTGACTTGCAGCCGGGCGTGTCGCCGCAGTGACAAGGTCGAGAAAGGTGTGCCCGATGAGTTGTACCCGCGACCGACCCGCAGGATGTTTTTCGGTGGCTGCATTGGCGTGGATGATTTTCCCGTTGCGATTCACCACCAACATCGGGTCGCCAGCGTGCTCGAACAACAGCCACCAGAGATGAGAGTCGATGGCTTCTGCTCCGACGGAGTGGGCTACGGAGGTGTCGGCAGAATCGCGCAGGCGTGGCTGCCGGGCGGACTGCTCCGTCCGGTTGGCCGTAGCGGAGTCGGTCACTCTTTGAACTCCTGTAATATCCAACTCCAATAGCGCCAGGCTACGCCTAACCCTATGGTGACGCCCAGGGCCAGTGGCAAATAGTACGTTAACAGGTAGAACCATTCGGCGTTCAGTAGGGTCGGAGCTTGTTCAGGAGCCAACACCACGGTGGCTTGCATCATGTGGCCGATAAAGGCAACGCCGATCAGGACCATCCCGATGTAAAAACCACGATAGTAGGGGGCCAAGCGAATGACTTCGCCGTAGCGACGGCTGAGATTGGCCAAGATGTAGAAGGCGTAGATGACTGCCAGCAAGCCCAGAGAGCCCAGGGGGGCAGTGAGAAAGTCCATTAGCGGCCTCCTGTCATTAGCTTGAGCAAATAATAACCGATCAGGCTGAACGAGATGCCACCCAGAAAGAAAAGCAAATCTCCCAGGACGTCACCGGTGACGCCGCTGCCCACCATAAGGTATTGAACCATACCAGCGATAAACAAGATCGCCGGGATGAGAAAGAAGCGAAAGTGAGAACGTAACCCGGTCGTTATCTGGTAAAAGTGGGCGATGCGGTAGAGGATCACAAGCAATGCCGACACTCCCAGCCAGCTGTATAACATTAAGAACTTTGTAAAGATGTCCATATCTTTTCAGCTTTGAGAACTATGTCCGGGATGGTGCGGGAAACGCCTTGCGAAACGCTTCGGCCCTGCTGCGCGGGCTGCCCGTCAGCAGGCCCTCGCGTCCCACAAACTGGCCTTCCACTTTGATCCCGTTCTCGTTGATAGAGAATTGACGAATATCCTTGGCGTGATCGCTGCCACGCTGTTTGAGCACGAGCAACGCTTTGTGGATGGCGCTGTCAATCTCGATGTAGCGCAACAATACATAAGAGTCGGCGACAAAGGCGATGTCTTCATCCACTGATGCGGCCTCTCCCAAAAAGGCCGGACTCTCACGGGTCAGCAAGCTGGTCAAGCCCTCGCGCTTGAGCGCATTGGTGAAGCTGTACAAGATGGAACGCAGTTCGACCGGGTCGTTTGACAACCGTTCAAAATGCGACAGACTGTCAACCATGATGCGCCGGGCACCGATTTCGTGCATTAGCGTCTCGATGCGGCCATCAATGTTCTCCAAGTCGGCCTTGGTGACTTCGGGGCTGGACATGATGATCCGCAGTTTGTTCTCTTTTTCCAAACGTTTAAAATCCCAGCCAAAGTTGGCGGCGTCCCGATAGTATTGTTGGGGAAACTCTTCAAAGGTTAAAATGATGCCTGGTTCATTGTGTTGAGCAATGCCGGTGTAGATAAACTGCATACCGAGGGTGGTCTTGCCTGTGCCGGGTGCTCCCTCGACCAGGTTCGCAGTCTGAGTTAGAAAGCCACCGTTCAACATCTTGTCCAGTCCTGAGATGCCGGTTTTGACTCGTTCCATAGGTCGTCTCCCCTTTCACCTAGAATGAATCCCTGTGTTTTTCCTATCTCATACCGCGAATGATATGGTAGATTGCTTTTACGCGGAACTGCCGGTCGTCGCAGGCCAGCACGAATTGATCAATCAGATCGCGCATCTCCTGGTCGGTGGCCAGTGAATAAACCCTCATCTCTCCTATGGTCTCGCAACGGAGTACGCCGGACTCGGCCAGCTCGACCAGTTCCTGCTCAATAGCTGCTGGGTCGCGCCCGGCATAACGTGCGACGTTTTCGGCGGTGTCGGCGGTATTGGGATTGTTGTGAAAGAATCGCACCAGGTCCCATTTGACAAAAGAGTTCACCTGGGTTTTTAGAAAATCCAGGAGCCTTTTATCCATGTCTCCCATTAACCTGGCTGCCAGATCGCTTTCATCAATTGCCATATTTGCCTCCCGTGACGTTTTCTCAAAGCTGCTCAGTTATCCACTGTGAGCCTTGCCAAGGTATGTTTTGGCGATCCCTCGAACGTAACCTTGAATCCGGCAACAATTGGTCTGCCGCTGCGTCCTTTATTCTTATCTCCGTCTCGTCTTCTTACGGCGGCTCTTTCGCTTGCCAGGCGATGTACGCGATGAACTTGGCCCAGTTTGGCTTTGCTGTTTTCGCATGTCACTTTTCATATGACAATGCTTGTATTTTTTCCCACTGCCACACCAGCACGGGTCATTGCGACCGATCTTGACATCGCGTACTAGTTTGGAGCGTCCCTTGCCAGTCGTCACTATGTGATAGTCGCTGGAGGCATACTGTTCACGCTCGCGCAGCTTCTCTCGCTGGTACTGAACAAAGCTATGATAATTCGTCAGAGCGTTGAAAAAGCTCCTGACAATCTGCCGCTCGACCTCCTCGCGCAACTGATCAAACATCCGAAAGGCTTGTCGCCTAAACTCCACCTGCGGTTTTCGCTGCCCGTAGGCCTGCAAGCCTATGCCCTGCCGGAGCTCATCAATGGCTTCCAGATACTGTATCCACTCGTCGTCTATGCGAGTCAGTACCAGCCAGCGGAAAAACTCTTCAAGTTCCAGACCGGCAAGCCGTGCACGAGCTGGGGCGAGAAACTCGCTCACCTGCTGTTCCAGCACGGCGTCGCTACCCTCAGCCAGTAGGCCACCCTCTGCCTTCCAAGTCCTTACGGCCTGCTCGGCGAGCCAGCGCGCAAAGGCAGCCTCGTACGCCTCCAGGGGACCCTGGGCAAACTCCTGGAACTGGTCGGCGCGATACGTACCTTTGATGCCCTGCCACAGTGCAGGCCATCCCTCGTCAAACGCCGGCGGTTTTTCCTCCGACTGTGCAGCCAGCGCGTCGCTGATTGCCTGGGCAAGTTCTTGTTCGACCTGGGCTGGCCCGCGGAGCAATCGTTCCTCCTCACGGTCCGGAGAAGCTATGCCAAAGCGTCCCAAGAAGCCGCGCATTGTGCGACGAGCAATGTGTTCCTCCCAGGATTCCAGCAGGCGATCGTAATAACCCATCAAACTGGATTCTACTTGCTCTAGGGGCAAGTCCTGAACCAGTGCCACCAGTGTGTCTTCGATTTCCTCAACGAGCTCGACACGCATAGTTGCTAATTGGGCGTCGAGCTTGGCCTTGGATGGATTGCGAATCACCACGTCCCGCAGCGGTTCGAAGAACGCTGTGATCGCTGCGTTCAACCGCTGCTCGACTTTTCGACGTAGCCCAGGGAAAACCTCTTTGTCCAGCAAGGCGTCCAGGAAACTCGTCGCTTGGGCTCGATAGTGTTCTGCGCTCTCAACTATGGCCGCCGGGCTATCAACGTTGACCAGGGTCACCCCCTGGAATCCCAGCGCTTCTTGCTCTATCGCGTGGCGGGTCTTGATCCCTTCCCATCGCGCGCGTTGCGTCCCGGCGTGTTGGAAGCTCAACCTGGGACCTAGTGGCATCAACATGGCCACCGATCGCAGGAACAGCCGGAGATGCTGCTGATCATCCAGTGCCTGGTTCGCCAGTGCCTCCAGTTCATATTGCAGGGTCTGGGCATCGGTGATGGTTTGCAATCCCTCGCGCAATGCATCGGCCTCCGGCGTGGCGCCTCGCTTGTGGTCATTGGGATCCAGTACAGGTAGGAGCCCTCGTAGGCGGCGGGTCACCGCCAGCGCGTTGACCGGGCCTTCGGTTACTTCGGGGTTGCTGTAGTCGGTTATGGTGGAGAGAATCTCGCCGTTTATCCAGGTTTCGGGGTCATCCAGATACTGACCGGCCAGCCTGGACAATTCTTGCTCAAAATAACGGCGGATTTTCTTGCGCAAGTCGATGTGACCGCCGCTTAGTATCTCGTGCCGCTCGGCGTAAATCAACTCACGTTGGCGGCTGACGGCTTCGTCGTACTCGAGCAAGTGCTTACGCATATCAAAGAAGTAACCCTCTAGGCGATGCTGGGCCGACTCGACGGTGCGCGTGAGCACTCGAGCTTCAATGGGGATGTCGTCTTGAACCCGGAACCGTTCCATCATGCTTTTTACGTTCTCTCCTCCGAAACGGCGCATCGTCTCGTCTTCGAGTGAGAGATAAAAACGGGTCGTGCCAGGGTCGCCCTGGCGGGCGCCACGACCGCGAAACTGATCGTCAATGCGACGCGCCTCGTAACGCTCGGTGCACAGGATGTGCAGCCCACCTAAATTCCATACCTGGCGCCGCTTTTCTATCCAATCAT